>JAGTVG010000210.1 GCA_018224645.1 Cyclobacteriaceae bacterium | reverse complement strand
CCACAAAATATACGGTCAATGCACCCAGCAAACTCAGGGAAACCAGTGCAAGCACCGGGTTGATGGCTTTCAGGTATGCATAAAAAGAGATGAATTCCTTGATCACAAAAAAGATAAGAAAGAATGACAGGAAAAAAAGGATCTTTTTTATAAACTTAATCATGTTCGGTAGCTAAAATACATTTTATAATATAAGACGTAAATTCCGTTCATTGAGTTAGGACTTACTCAGGTTATGACCTGGAATCCTGGCATGGGTAAGCATGCAATAACCCTCCGGCCTTATATGCGTAATTTAATATATGACGTATAAAGAACCGCAAAAATATTCAAAGATAAGTGAAAGACACGCCTCTTTCCGGCGGGGAGGGACGATAAAAAAAACTCCCTTCAGTATGAAGAAGGTGATTCTTTTTTTTATCATTATATCAGTGATCGTGCTGGTGGCCGCATCCATAATTTACCTGTTCTAGGAGGTGCCACGCAGGTATTTTTAAGCCACGAAAGGCACAAAGACTTGAAGGTAATAATAAGCCAGGCAGGAATTAAATCAGGATGGAATTTATGATTACCAAAATGCAAAAGCACCAGGTATTTTTTGAGCACCAAGGTGGTGAGACGCAATGAAAATCTGTTATGAGCGTAGAACTCATGCCATACTCCAAAGTCTTGGCATGAGAGCTACAGGAGTTCGTTGGCAATGTTGGCAAGCTCTGACCGTTCCCCTTTTTCAAGGGTAATATGCGCATATAGCGGATGGTTCTGGATCCTGTCGATCAGATAACTAAGGCCATTGCTTTGTGAGTCGAGGTACGGTGTATCGATCTGGTATATATCTCCCGTAAAAATGATCTTCGTATTTTCACCGGCACGGGTGATGATGGTTTTGATCTCGTGGGGGGTCAGGTTCTGGGCCTCATCCACGATAAAACAGATATTGGATAAACTGCGGCCACGGATATAAGCCAGAGGCGTGATCACCAGTTTTTCATTGTTTACCATATCCGAGAGGCGGGTATATTCTTTATCCGATTCCTTGAACTGATTCTGTATGAACTTCAAATTATCCCATAAGGGTTCCATATAGGGATTTAATTTTGACTTGATGTCACCGGGCAAATAACCGATGTCCTTGTTGCTTAAAGGAACGATGGGTCTGGCCAGGTAGATCTGTTTATACTCCCTGCGTTGTTCAAGTGCTCCGGCTAGGGCCAGCAGGGTTTTCCCGGTACCGGCAACGCCCTGCAGGGTCACCAGCTTAACATTAGGATTCAGGATGGCATGGATAGCAAAGGTCTGTTCCGCGTTGCGTGGTTTTATCCCATAAACAGGTCTTTTTTCTACTTTTTCAATGACTTTATCCATGGCATTATAATATGCCAGACCTGAATTTTTTATACTCTTCAGTATGAAATAGGAGTTATTGACCGGTTTTTTTCTTTTGAGCATTTCCTTTACTGAACAAACCCCTTGTTCATAAAGCCTGTTGATCAGATCCGGGGTTACATAATCCAGGATCGACTTGCCCGTATAGAGCGTATTGACATTTTTTATTTTGCCGGTTTCGTAATCCTCGGAGGTGAGATTCAACGCCTTCGCCTTGATGCGCAGATTTACATCCTTGGTGACGAGGATCACGTTTTTTTTCTTCATTTCGTACTGAAGTTTGAGCGCAGCGTTCAGGATCTTATGGTCAGGCTTCCGCTCATCAAAAATCTGCTCGGCATCCAGGCTTTTATTGCTGGGGGTGGACATCAAAACCTTGAATTTACCCCGTCCCCTTCCATTGATCGGTATCCATTCCTGCAGTTTATGTCCTCTGGAAAGCCTGTCGATCAGGCGGATGAATTCCCGGGCTTCAAAATTAATGGTATCATTACCCTTTTTGAAATTATCGAGCTCTTCGAATACGGTGATCGGAATTCCTACATCATGTTCCTGGAAATTCAGAATGGCGTCGTGGGAATATAATATAACGGAGGTATCCAGTACGAATATCTTTTCCTTGTTCGCGATGATCTTTGACATATTTAATTTATACGATAGCTAATTTTTGTCTGTATATATCCTGATCTTCCCGGACTTCAATCTCAAGTATGTTGGCGAGAACAAGCCATACCAGCGTTTTTGAGGCAACATTTTTTTTTATGTTTGCAATTCTGGAAAACTCGCTTACGGTAATGGCCTGATTAACACCCAGATAATTCATCAAAATTTTTTCCTTATCCCCCAACTCTACCTTCATGCCGGTTTCCCGGTGGCTTTTTTTCATGATCTCCACCATTTCACGGCTTGCCTGAATGCTTTTATCTTTTAACCTGATGTAGGCTTTATCATCAATCTTCGAGGAAGGATCTATCACAAAATGAGGTTTTTTACGGCTTTCAAAAATCGTATAATTCAAAACGGCCCGTTTATCAGTGATCCGCACAACATCTATTGTATAACCGATCCTGGGCCTGCAATAATTTGATATGGCATTTTCCAATACAAAAAGATCTTCCTCTGCAGTTCTGGTGCCGGTTATTTTTCCATCATCATCCACACCGATCAGCAGGTTACCTCCGGAAGAATTGGCAAATGCAACAATTTCTTTCACAATTTTTTCAGGGAAATTGGCCTTCTTCTTAAATTCAGTCACCTCATTTTCACCATCCTTGATCAGTCTTTTAACATCCCTGATATCCATAAATCAATTAGGAAAATGAATGGTCAATAATTCCGTAACCAATGATAAAGTTATACAAAAAATATGTAATTCAGTCAGCAATTATGATCAATAATCCAGTGATTCATCATCTTCATTTTTCAAAGTGAACATGCTGCTCAAAAGGTCTTTGAATTGTGTTCCGGAAACGATGTTCTTTTTACTGATCATACTGAATTCTGAAAGGCCGTGCAGTGCAAATTCCATAAGAAAATAGCGTGCATTTTCATCAGATTGTTTCTGGTATTTCTGAATCAGATCCTTTAACCCCGGCACTTTGTCGAGGACCTTATTGTATCCTTGCCGGGAGAGATCATGCATCAGGTCGACCTCATTTCCTTCCCCGAACCAGTCGATGATCTTTTTATAGGGATTTGAATCTTTCTGTTTCCTCACATTTTCCGGGTCAGGGAAATAATTTTTGAATTGTGTACGGATGGCCTTACCGATCAGGTCCTGGGCAACGATGCCTGGTCCTTCCTGTTCTCCTTCATAAACAAGTTCAATCTTTCCTGTAATGGAAGGAATTACACCTATAAAATCAGATATCCTGATGGATCCCGAATTTTCCCTGTTCATGAGGGCGCGCCTTTCAGCCGAACTCATGAGGTTTTCGTAGGCCGATATGGTAAGCCTGGCGGAAACCCCGCTTTTCGGATCCACATATTCAGAGTGCCTGGCTTCTACTGCAATCTGTTCAATGATATCCCTGGCAATTTCATTAACCATTATTTTCGTGAGCTGATCAGGCTTGATCCTGGCCTCCTGCGTGGTTATTTTTTTTCCGACTTCTATCGATTTCGGATAATGGGTAATGATCTGGCTGTCGATCCTGTCCTTCAGCGGTGTCACGATGGATCCCCGGTTTGTATAATCCTCCGGGTTTGCTGTAAAAATAAACATGATATCCAGCGGCAATCTTAATTTAAAACCCCTGATCTGGATATCCCCTTCCTGCAGGATATTGAAGAGGGCCACCTGGATCCTCGCCTGTAGATCAGGTAATTCATTGATCACGAAAATACACCTGTGCGATCGTGGGATCAGGCCATAGTGGATGACCCTTTCGTCAGAATAGGGCAGCTTCAGGGATGCCGCTTTAATCGGATCAACATCTCCGATGAGATCGGCTACCGAAACATCCGGTGTGGCCAGTTTTTCGGTATAACGTTCGGAACGGTGAAGCCATTGAATGGATGTATGATCCCCATGTTCCCTGATCATATCCCTTCCGTATTTTGAAATGGTAGAAAAAGGATCATCGTTTAATTCCGAGTCGGCTATAAAGGGAATATATTCATCCAGCAAACCGATCATCATCCGCGCAATTTTTGTCTTGGCCTGTCCGCGTAATCCGAGAAAATTGATGTTATGCATCGACAGGATGGCCCTTTCAATATCGGGTATCACTGTTTCCTCATAACCCCAAATGCCCTCGAAAGGATTTTCCCTGTGCTGCAGCTTAATGATCAGATTATCACGTAACTCCTGCTTGATCGATCTATACTGATATCCGGATCTTTTCAATTCTCCCAGAGTTTGTATATGGGTGAGCTGATCCGTTGGGATTTCCCTGTACTCCATGTTTTTCAAAATGTTTTTCTGCGATTCTTTTTATAATCTTCAAATAGTAAATGGCCCAGGCCTTTCAGACTGGAGTAATATGCATTGCCCTTATTTACCATGGTAAATTCCTTGACAAACTGTTTGAGGTAAGGGTCTGTGGCAATCATAAATGTTGTGATGGGGATGTTGATTTTACAGCATTGAGCCGCCAGGTTCAATGTGCGGTTCAGTATTTTTTTATCCAGGCCGAAACTGTTCTTATAATATTTCAAACCTTCCTTGAGGCATGTAGGTTTCCCGTCGGTTATCATGAAGATCTGTTTATTCGGATTTTTTCTTCTGCGGAGCAGGTTCATGGCAAGCTCAAGACCGGCTACCGTGTTGGTATGATAGGGTCCGACTTTCAGGTATGGCAGGTCCCTGATCTGGATCTGCCAGGCATCATTTCCGAAAACGATGATGTCAAGGGTATCTTTCCTGTATTTCCTGGTGATAAGTTCTGCCAGGGCCATGGCCACTTTTTTGGCTGGGGTGATACGGTCTTCCCCGTACAGGATCATGGAATGACTGATATCGATCATCAGTACCGTGGAGGTCTGCGTTTTAAATTCGGTTTCAACGACCTCCAGATCATTTTCAGTCAGGATGAAATTCTGGTATCCCTGGTTGATCTGCGCATTTCTCAGGGAATCGGTCATGGAGATCTGCTCCAGGGTATCTCCGAACTGGTAATCCCGGCGGTCAGTATTCAATTCATCACCCTGACCGCTGTGCGGCGTATTATGTGTCCCTCTCCTGGTTTTTTTCAACTTACCGAAAATTTCTTCAAGGGCTTTCTTCCTGATGGATTGTTCGCTTTTTGCCGTTATTTTTATCGCGCCGGTTTCCCCATTTTCCGAAATGTATCCTTTTTTCTTCAGATCCTCGATGAAATCACCCATGCCATAATCATCGTCGGTCAGGCCATATTGTTTATCCAATTCATTCATCCAGCTGAGGGTCTCCGAAACGTTTCCGGAGTTTATGACGAGCAGTTGCATGAATATTTCCAGCAACCGTTCAAATCCACTCTTTCCATGCTGGGGAGGGGGTATGTATTTACTGAATCTGAATCCACGCATAAACTTCCACAATCAAATGTTCTTCCCTGGAAAGGCTTTCCTGGAAAGGATCCAACTTCATTTACAATGAAACGATATCGATTTTGAATTGTTTGGATTGGGCAATCAATTTATTCAATCATTCCAATGTATGCCAAACAATCGGGATTCCAGGAAGACCAAACTTAAAGTTAACCCGAAAAATTCATAAATTCTTCACTCCAGGTGTCGATGAAACACAATTTCCTGATAATCAGAATAATAATATTTGATTGATCATTCAGCATTTACCCCTGATAGCCTGAAAAATGCTATCGGAATTATGCTTCCCGGGGTTAACCCCGTCACGTGTCTTATTGATAATAAATTATATGAAGGTCTAGCGTATTTCAATCATCAGATAATCAATGAATCATCGGGCAAATAAGAAAATTTAAACTTTTTGAGGTTGGAGGACCTCTAAATATAAATTTTCATACATCGGCAGGATCTTGTCGACGGTAAAATCCTTGGCCCGGTTCAGGGCACCTTCCTTGAACCTGGGGAGGTTATTGTCATCCAAAATGGTGAGCGCATTCCGTGTCATATCTTCGACATCCCCGACATTACTCATGAAACCGGACTGACCATTGATATTCAGTTCGGGAAGGCCTCCTGCGTTGGAAGATATCACCGGGACCTCACATGCCATGGCCTCAAGTGCAGCCAGGCCGAAACTTTCTTTTTCTGAAGGCATGATAAAAAGGTCGGAAACAGAAAGGACCTCTTCAATCTGATCGAGTTTACCCAGGAAACGGATATCATCACAGGTACCCAGTTCACGGCAGAGACTTTCGATGCGGATCCTTTCAGGACCATCCCCGACGAGAAGCAATTTAACGGGGAGCTTCTTACGGAGGTTATAAAATACCATCAGAACAT
>JAGTVG010000209.1 GCA_018224645.1 Cyclobacteriaceae bacterium | reverse complement strand
GCCGACATTGAATAGGGTAGCGAATCAGGATCATCATCGAAAGGATCCGCCGGCTTACCGGTCATCTCAAACACCAGGGAACCTCCCTGGAGGAGATCCCCGTGGGAGATCCATGTTTTCCGGTATGGTTGCCCGTTCAGCATGACAGACCGGATGTACCTGTCGGCCGACGGATCACCCCTGGCCTCGATCGTCAGTGATTTCCCATCCTGAAGCTGGAGCGTAACTTTCTCGAAAAGGGGACTTCCGAATACATACTGGTCGATACCCGGGCATACCGGATAAAATCCGAGTGCACTGAATACATACCAGGCCGAGGACTGCCCATTGTCCTCATCGCCGCAATATCCTTCGGGTACCGGATGATAAAGTTTATCCATTACCTCCCTCACCCGGTATTGGGCCTTCCAGGGCTGTCCGGCATAATTATACAGGTAGATCATATGCTGAATGGGCTGGTTGCCATGTGCATACTGTCCCATGCCGGCGGCTACCATTTCCGTGATCTCATGGATCTCGTAAGGATAGGTCCCTGTCTCAAAATCAGGAGGCTGATTGAAAACCGAATCCATCATCAAAATAAAATTGTCCCCGCCTCCCATCAGATCGATCAATCCCTGTGGATCGTGAAAAACAGACCAGGTATAATGCCATGCATTCCCTTCAGTAAATGGTCCGCCCCAGGCAACCGGGGAGAATTCTGTGATGAACGATCCATCCTTCCTCCTGCCACGCATCAATTTTGATGGCTCATGAAAAACATTTTTATAGTTATAAGCCCGTTTTTCAAACACTCCGCTAAGGCTATCCCTGCCAAGCACCCCGGCCATCTGCCGGATACAGAAATCATCATACGCATATTCAAGTGTTTTTGCGCTTGCCTCCCTGTAATCCGGGTAGGGGACGTAACCCAGTTGATTGTAATCCTCCATGCCATCCCTTCCCGGGGCATAAGAAGGAGCTGGTATAAAAGCATCCTGCATCACCGCTTCGAGTGCTTTTTCCATATCGAAGTCCCGGATTCCCTTAACCATGGCATCCGCAAAAAGGGATGCACCATGCGCGCCGATCATTACCTTCCGGTACCCTGGTGAAGGCCATATCGGAAGCCAGCCGCCCTGTTCATATGCATTCACGAGCCATTGCATGATCGCTGCATTCTCTTCCGGATACATCAGGTTAAAAAACGGGAACACTGCCCGGAAGGTATCCCAGAAACCGTTATCGGCATACATGTAACCTTCATGGATTTTCCCGTCATACGGGCTGTAATGGATCATTGTTCCCTCCTCATTGAACTCGTAGAATTGCCGGGGAAACAAGAGAGAGCGATAAAGGGTGGTATAGAAGGTTTTCAATTTTTCCATCCGGGTGGTCTCAACCCTGATCCGGTTCAATTCGATATTCCACCGGTCAAAACCATCCTGTTTAAGTTCATCAAATGATCTTTCTCCCAGCTCAGAGGTCAGATTCAATCCGGCCTGCCGGGGGCTGATAAAGGAAGATGCACATCGTACCTCAACAGGAGTGCCTGCAGTCGATCCCAGCGTAACATAACAACCGGCATGTTTATCCTTTACTTCCAGTTCATTAACAGAAGATTTCAGTTCATTTTCAATCCATACCCCGTAATCCACAAACTCAGCATCGATCTGCAATTCAAAATAGTTCGCAAAATTTTCCGGAACCCCTCCACTGTTATATCGGGTATACCCGGTAATTTTTCTTTCTTCAGGATGAATTTCCACTGCCCCTCCCTTATTGAAAATATCCAGGACAAGATGCAGGTTCCCGGCTGACTGAGGGGTGAAAAGCAGCATGGCGGCCCTTTCGGCCGGTACCACTTCGGCAATCACCTGGTGATCCTTCAGGTTGACCCGGTAAAAATGCGGCATAGCCGCCTCCTCCCCGCGGAGGAAGGAAGAAGCCCTGGCGGAAAGGCTTGTCCGCAACTGCCCTGTCACAGGCATGATGGCAAAGGTACCATAATCGTTCATCCATGGGCTTGGCTGATGTGTTTGACGAAACCCGTTGATACTGTCCTTAAGATATTGATAGATCCATCCGCTGCCCAGTTCCCCGGTTTGAGGGGTCCAGGAATTCATACCCCAGGGCAAACCAATGGCGGGATATAAATTCCCGTGGGAAAACTCAAAGGTTGATGCTGTTCCCATCAGAGGATTTACATACTGAACAAGGTCGGGTAAGGAATCACCAGGTTGTTCCTTTGCAGAAGGTATGCAGGCGTTGAGTACACCCATAAGAAGCAGTACCATAAAAAACCTATCCATGAATATGTGCATTATATAAGTTAATTGGCAATCCGTTTGTTGGCAATCAGCCTATTTCCCTGTAAATTTAAAAACTTCCGGACTCTGGTTGTTGACCCCGACAATAACTTTCCTGTCCCTGCCGGTTCTGAAAATTTCCATATCGCGTATCTCTCCTTTTACCTGAAATCCACTTTTTTCAGGGTACAACACTTCGAGCTGTAGCCCGGGCAATATTCTGACCAGCCATCCATAACTCGCATCATACATCCCAAAATAAGGAATGACCGGGTAAAAATTGCCTCCCACCAGCATTTCAGGCTGCTGATCCAGGTCTATATCTGCAATCAACAGATCAAGGACAGGTGAAAACTGGATCTCTGCCGGAAGGGGAATCCTTTCGAAAGATCCTTTGCCGTCATTGATAAAAATACTCGATTCAAAACAATGAACTTCCCGGATGATGCTGTTTCCGGGAATTCCTCCGGGGAACAATTCATGGATACTGGTCCCGGCAAAATCAGCATAATCTTTATACATGGATCTCAATGCAGGGATCTGGTCGAAAAGATTATCCGCAGGAGCAAAAGGATATTCCGTTCCCTGTTTATAACTGGTGATGATGTGATCCAGCCTTCCATCCTGATCAAAATCGTTGATGTACAACCTTACAGGATATTCCGGCGTAGCCGTCAGATAGGAATTCAGGCCCAGGTTCCCTGCAACCAGATCCTCGTCACCATCATTATCGATATCTGTGACTTCAAGCGTAAACCACCAGCCACCGGATTGCCCTGTTCCCGTGTCGGGATTTTTCACCAACCGGCCACCCTCGTTGGCCAGGATAATTACCGGCATCCATTCACCTGTGACCACAAGATCCGGGTCGTCATCCAGATCCATATCCATCCATACAGCATCCGTAACCATACCGATATCCGATAGTTCAGGAGCCAGTTCTGCCGTCATATCCGTAAAAAAGCCCTTCCCGTCATTAACCAGCAGGTATGAGGCCGGGCTTATCCCATAGGCTCCCGGCATAGACCGCGATCCAAGAAAAATATCGAGATCTCCATCCCCGTCAATGTCCCCAGGTGCAAAACATGATCCATTGTGGTATATTGCCGGCAGGTTTTTATCCGCCCGGATAAAATTTCCATCTCCCTGATTCAGGTAAAGCCTGTCCTTCATGAAAGGATTCGGCAGTATATATTCATTACCGCCACTGACCACCAGCAGGTCCGGATCCCCGTCATTATCGGCATCAAAAAATCCGGCATCCACATCTTCAAAAAACATATCCTTCCTGAAAAGGGCTGCCTGGCTCTTAGTAAATCCCCCGCTTTGAGTTTGTATGAGGAGCGAACCGCTTT
>JAGTVG010000208.1 GCA_018224645.1 Cyclobacteriaceae bacterium | reverse complement strand
TGGAGAATAAACAGGAAGTGTTTTCTGTTGCCGTCATGCCTTGTACTTCCAAAAAAACTGAAATAAAAAGAAGTGGTGAGATGTTTGCATCCGGCAGGCAGGATGTGGATGCCGTAATCACCTCTGAGGAGCTGGCCAGAATGATCAAGCAGGCGGGGATCGATTTTCTGAACCTGCCGGATGAAGAATCCGATTATATCCTGGGTGCCTACAGCGGCGCCGGCACTATTTTCGGTGTAACCGGCGGGGTTATGGAAGCCGCACTCCGGACAGCCTATTATTTCATCAACAGGAAAAATCTGCCCAAACTGGATTTTTACGAACTGCGCGGGCTCAAGGGAATCAAAACGGCGGAGATCAGCCTGGATGGGAAAAATATAAGGGTTGCTGTTGCTCATGGACTGGCCAATGTCAGTCATATGCTGGACGAGATCAGGGATGCCCGTGAACACGGGCGGGAAACGCCTTACCATTTTATCGAGGTGATGGCCTGTCCCGGGGGATGCATCGGGGGAGGTGGACAGCCTGGCAGAATTTCCAATGAGATCAGGGAAGCACGTATCAGGGCACTTTACGCAGATGACTTCAACCAGAAATCATTGCGGTCATCCTATAATAACCCCTATATCAAGATTCTTTACGAAGAATTTCTGGGGAAACCCCTAAGTAAGAAAGCCAGGGAACTTCTGCACACTAAATATGTAGCCCGTCCGCAATACATCCGGTAAAAAATTAGAACTCATGGCATGAGTTCTAATTTTTTACCTGGAATTCAGTTTGATCCTGTTCTGGGCAATCTTTACCGCTTCATAGGCATTCACGATCCCGCCGCTGATGGTCAGGTTCGAAAAAGGGACTTCCTCTTCAGTTCCTGGCAGATACACATTGCCCTCATAGGGTACAACCGACTGCATCATAATTTCCTTGATCTCTCTGGCGGTAAGATCCGGAAAGTATGATTTTAACAAGGCCGCCACGCCTGCAACAACCGGTGAGGCCATACTTGTGCCACTGCTGGCCCTGTATTCATTTTCCGGGACCGGGGAAAAAACACTTACTCCGGGAGCAAAAAGATCAACAGTTCTTTTTCCATAGTTTGTAAATTTTGCAGGAAGCTGTTCATTGAGATTCCGCGAGTTGGCGGCAACCTCGATCATGTTGGAAGCTTCCTTTTTGCCGCGTACAAAGCGCCGGGTCGGATAATTCATAGTCATGTCTTTATTTTCAGCATCGTTTCCTGCTGCATGCACGATCAGGACATCCTTCTTTTCTGCATACCGGATGGCTTTTTCAACGATCTGCCGGTCGGGGGAATAGGATTTCCCGAAGCTCATGTTGATGATACTGGCCCCGTTATCTACCGCATAATAAATGGCATTGGCCACATCCTTATCCCTTTCATCCCCATTGGGAACAGTCCGTAAGGCCATGATCTCCACATCCTCCACCACGCCGATCGCGCCGAAATCATTATCCCGGATGGAAGCTATGATACCGGCCACGTGCGTTCCGTGGCTTCCCATCATCCCTGAATAATCATCAACATCCGGATTCCCATAGTACTTTTCCTTTTTATTATTATAATCATCGCTGACAATCGGTCTGGGATCAAAATCCCTGTTATACCCGTATTTTATCTGATATTCATAATGGCTGAAACCTTTTTCCATCGCCTCCACCATTGAATTTACATTTGCACCATCTCCAAAATGTTTTAACAATTTGCCGATCAACCCTGCCGCTTCTTCAATCACAGAATCCTCCGTGGATATTGAAGTCACCTGTTCGAAAGTGAGGGTATCCACATCGATATAACTTTTAAGGAGCTGATAATACCGGGGGATGTTATTGATAATGGCCTTGTATCTGGCGAATGAAACCTCTGCCTCCATCAGCCCGGATTCATACTTGTCCCTGATCTCAGTCCAGTATTCATATTCCTCTCCCTTTCCCTCATCCGCATCCGCAAATTTCTTAGATAACCGGATATATTCCCGGGTAAGCTCGTAACTATCGTAGACAACGTTTTTCTCATCACCCCCAATAAAATTCCAGCCATGAATGTCATCGATATAGCCATTCCCGTCGTCATCGATCCCATTCCCGGGGATTTCGTCTTCATTTGTCCAGAATTTGTTTTCCAGGTCCGGATGATCCAGGTCGAATCCGCTGTCAATAACTGCCACCCGTATTTTTCGTGAAGGCCTTCCTTCCAGTAACTGATATGCCTTGTTTAATCCGATCCCTGCCACCTTATCATCAATGGGATCAAGATGGATCCAGTGATAGGCTGAAAGGGAATCTTTTTTATCATGGTCATCATTCGCCTGAACCTGGTGGGAAGCAAAAAGTACCACCACTGCCAGGCAATACTGTAACACCCTTGAAAATAATTTTTCCATTAATACTAGATAAAATAAGGTCAATCTACTGAATCGCAAAATTAAGATATTTTTACGAAATTGCTAACGTCAGGTTATGCCGATCCTTTTCAGAAACTCCAAAACCCCAGGATTCCCCTTTGCATATATTGTGCCAGAAAAACCGTAACTGCCCGGATCGCCCTTCAAAGCAGATCCATCCTCAAAAATTCCTTGCCTCGGACAACCGGATCGTTCTTCAGGGTATACCGAAAATTTCACTAAAAAAACTATCTTTATTGGAGAATTCCATCCACCGACATTTTTTACCGGGGAATTTTGAACAGGATTTTTAAAAAAAAACTCAACCAATATCTACCGACGATATGGCAGAAATTAACAATGAAAGGGAAAAACCTACAATCCGGAATATCGGCAGGGAATTGATCCAGCCATTTATCGACCTTTTTAATACTTCGAGGGCGCTTTTCGGGTTGAATCTCTCCTACGTGCTGGAAGGGCTTACCTATTTCGGCATCGTGGGATTGCTGGCCATCTTTTTTAATGAATACATTGAACTGGATGACATAAGTGCCGGCCGGATGGTTGGATTCCTGACTGCGGGCATAACCCTGAGCATGTTGCTCCTCGGGGCCACAGTCGATTGGATCGGCGTCAGGAAGGCATTCCTTATATCCCTGGTGTTTATGCTGGTCGGGCGGATCTTATTGACCCTGTCACCTGAAATGGGTGTCCCCGGATTATGGAATTCGGCGCACTGGATCGCAATGGCCGGTCTGATGGGGATCATCATCGGTTATGGCATTTATCAACCGGCAGCCTATGCGGGTGTTAAAAAATTCACAAGCTCCAGAACCTCAGCCATGGGGTATGCCATGTTGTATGCCTTAATGAACCTTGGTGGTTTTCTGCCCGGATTGATCTCCCCGCCAGTACGCAGGGCCTTTGAAATAACGGGTGTTTTCTGGGTTTATGTTGGATTGACGGTGGCAGGTATCCTGGCAGTTGCCTTCATCATCACTTCCAGGGCAGAAAAGGAAGCTGCGGTTGAGGCGGAAGAGGACGAAAATAAAATATCAGGTAAAGTTAGCCTAAAGGATGACCAGGATGAAATGGATTCCCTGACCTTCAGGGAAAAAGTCAGTTTTTATCTTAGGAATTTTCCTTTAAAAGACAGGCGGTTTCTTTATTTTATTTTCATCCTGATTCCGGTTCAAACACTTTTTGCACATAACTGGCTGACATTGCCGCAATATACAAACAGGGCATTTGAGGGTTTTGTCAGCAATAATTTCGAATTTTTTGTAAACCTGAACCCGATCCTGATCTTCGTCCTTACGCCGATCGTAACCGCTTTTACGGCACATAAAAATCCATATAAAATGATGATCATCGGGACCTTTGTGATGGCAATGCCCACTTTTATCCTGACCCTGGGACCAAGTATCCATACCCTGATGGCCTACCTGCTGATCATGACCGTGGGTGAAGCCATGTGGCAGCCCAGGTTCCTGCAATGGGTTGCAGAGATCGCTCCAAAAAATATGACGGGTATTTACATGGGTATCGGGCAGTTTCCCTGGTTCCTGACCAAAATCATCACCGCTCTTTACTCCGGCTGGTTCCTGATGAAATATGTCCCGGAAGACGCCCCCCCCTCTGCTATGAATACAGAAGTGATGTGGTTCATTTATGGCCTGATCGCGGTCATATCACCTATAGGCTTATTGCTCGCCTCAAAATGGATGCAGAAGGGATTCAAGGTCAAACATGAAAGCTGATAAACATGAAACATCAAAACATATTGCTGATTTCCCTGATTTTTCTGGCTGCCGGATGCCAGGAAACTCCGCCGACAACCACATCAGATACGAATTATCCAAACAACCGTCCACCGCTCCGCCCCAATCCCTATATCGAACTTCCGTTGGGCGCCATCCAGCCGGAGGGCTGGCTACGGGATCAGCTGGAAACGATGGCGGAAGGCATGACAGGTAACCTGGATGAATTATATCCGGCGGTTTTGGGGAAAAGGAACGGATGGCTGGGCGGTGACGGCGATGGTTGGGAAAGAGGACCCTACTGGATCGATGGGCTCCTGCCCCTTGCCTGGCTGCTGAATGATGATGCCCTCCTGGGAAAGGTAAAACCCTGGATCGAATGGTCCCTGGAAAATCAACGTGAAGATGGATATTTCGGACCTGTCCCCTTTACGATTCCGCCCGATCCCGAAGAAGGTATACAGAAAACCCCGCGCAGGGACTGGTGGCCGAAGATGGTTATGCTGAAGGTATTAAAACAATATTATATGGCCACGGGTGACGAACGGGTGATCCGGCTGATGACAGCCTATTTTAAATTTCAATTAAAGGAACTTCCGGTTACGCCGCTGGATCAATGGTCTTTCTGGGCCAATCGCCGGGGAGCGGATAACCTGATGATCGTTTACTGGCTGTACAACCTTACAGGCGAATCATTTCTCCTCGACCTTGCCGAATTGATCCATGAACAGACCTTTCCCTATACCCGGGTATTCCTGAATGATTCCTGCGGACGGTACAATACACTGAATCATCTCTATCATTATAATACCGATAACCGCTATCCATTCGATGAAGACCTGATCGGCAGGCTCTGTATCGAACAGCTTCAGAGTTTTCATTGTGTAAACCTTGCCCAGGGTATAAAAGCGCCTTTAATATATTATCAACAGCATCCGGCTGATAAATATATTAAAGCGGTTAAAAAGGCTTTTGCTGACATCAGGAAGTATCATGGACAGCCCCAGGGAATGTATGGCGCCGACGAACCGATGCATGGGAATGATCCTACACGGGGGGTTGAATTCTGCTCGGTCGTGGAAATGATGTATTCACTTGAAAACATGATTCAGATCACAGGGGAAATGGATTTCGTGGATCACCTGGAAAATATTGCCTATAACGCCCTCCCCACCCAGGCCAGCGATGATTATTCCGGAAGACAATATTTTCAGGCTGCAAACCAGGTAATGCTCACGCGCACCAGGCATAATTTTTATGAGGATGATTCGCATGACGGGACTGATTTATGTTATGGACTCGTCACCGGTTATCCCTGTTGTACCTGCAACATGCATCAGGGGTGGCCGAAATATACCCAGAACCTCTGGCTGGCAACAGCGGATGGCGGAATTGCCGCCCTCCTGTATGCTCCCAGCACGGTGAAGGCCAGGGTGGCGGACGGGAAGGAAATTTCGATCCGTGAAGAAACCCGGTATCCTTTCGGGGAATCGATCCTGTTCACCCTGACACTTCCTGAGGATGCTTCTTTCCCGATTCATTTCCGGATACCCGGGTGGAGCAGGAATGCCAGCGTCACCATAAACGGCCGGCTATATGGGCAGTATGATGGGGGCCGGATCATAAAGATCGATCGGGATTGGGAAAATGGGGATAACATTGAAATAAATCTGCCAATGAATATCGCCATCAGCCGCTGGGCAGAAAACAGTGCCGTGGTCGAACGGGGCCCGCTTATCTATTCGTTGAAAATCGATGAGGATTGGAGGTTCGTCGCAAACCACGATAAATTTGGTGATTACTGGGAGGTGTTGCCAAAAAGTCCGTGGAATTTCGGATTGCTGCAATCCGCGGTCGATGATCCTTCCGCTGGATTTGAATTTGAAGCCGGAAAACTGGAGGAGAATCCGTGGAAACAGGTCAATCCGCCCGGCCAGATCCGTACGCTGGGAAAAATGATCCCGGAATGGAAATTGTATTACGGCAATGCCGGTCCCCTGCCCCACAGCCGGCCACAGCTTTACCTGAGGGATAAAAGGGCGGAAGAAATTATCCTGGTACCCTACGGGTGGAATGCCTTGCGGATAACGGAATTCCCCGTGGTGGAATGATCAGGCAGGGGTCAGACTAGAGATAAGGCATTGGCCGGAATCAGCAGGGGGATTGGCTGTCAATATTCCTGATCTTATTGGTTAACGGCTTTAAGTATGGCCGGAGTTCCGGGAAGGAACCTACCGGATCTTTAAGAATCCATTACATGTATGAATTATTTTTCCAGGAAATCCGTATAGAGGAATATACTGATGCTGACAGGTTGTCACGTCCTAAAATAAGTTTACATGTTTACCCGATATTATGTCAAGATTCACTGCCTTCCCGTCTCCGCGTCTCCCCTTCTCCCCGTCTCCGCTTTACTGATATGCAAGGACTGAATCCCTGACATCCTTATCCAGTTCAGATCCCTGCCCTGAAGGACTCGTAAGTTAACCCGAAAAATTCATAAATTATTCCTG
>JAGTVG010000207.1 GCA_018224645.1 Cyclobacteriaceae bacterium | reverse complement strand
AATAAAAAATTTTATTTCGTCATCTTTCCCATGCTGGCATTCATTTTCCTGATTAAATTATATAAGATTGAAAAAAAACCTTTCACCAACATTGCATACACCTTTCTTGGCATTCTTTACATTGGTTTACCATTCAGCCTGCTCAATTTCATTGTATTTACAAACGGCACCTATAACAATCAGTTTATCATAGGTCTGCTGCTTTTGTTGTGGGCTACGGATACAGGAGGTTATTTTGCCGGAGTCAAATTTGGGAAAACCAAGCTTTTTAAGCGTGTTTCTCCTAAAAAGACCTGGGAAGGCATGCTGGGCAGTTTTATTCTTGCGATGGTTGTCGCAATTTTTTTAGGATCGTATTTCAGAAATATTCCGGCCCTGGACTGGTTTCTGATAAGTTTTATCATCATTATCACCGCCACCTATGGCGATCTTGTGGAATCACTTTTCAAAAGGAGCATTGAGATCAAGGATTCCGGGACAGTGTTACCTGGCCATGGAGGGTTTCTTGACAGGTTTGATGGTTTATTATTATCCTTGCCGTTCATCATATTCCTTTTTAAGGTAATCCTGAATTAACAAAATAAAATTTCGTTAAAATGCAATAAAATTATTAGCGATTTGGTAATTTTATACTTAAATCAGGCTATTAAAATAAATATTTGCTATGTCATACATTGAGCCCGCTCCCATCAAGGATAAGGAGAATCCCTTTGAATCGATGATGTTCCGGTTCCGGATAGCTTCTCAGATACTGGGTTTGAATGAAGAAATTTACAATGTGTTGAAATCTCCTGATAAGCAGGTGATCGTCAGTATGCCTGTGACGATGGACGATGGATCCATCCGGGTATTTGAAGGATACCGGGTGATTCATTCCAACATCCTGGGACCATCGAAGGGAGGGGTCCGGTATGATAATAATGTTACACTCGATGAGGTGAAGGCCCTTGCAGCATGGATGACATGGAAATGTGCGGTCGTCGATATCCCCTATGGGGGGGCAAAAGGAGGAATAAAGTGCAATCCCCGCCAGATGTCAGCGGGAGAAATTGAGAGGCTTACCAGGGCGTATGTGATCGCCATGGCCAATGTATTCGGGCCGGATCGTGATATTCCTGCACCGGATATGGGTACAGGGCAGCGGGAAATGGCCTGGATGATGGACCAGTATTCCCGGCAGGCTGGAATCACGGTAAGCGGCGTGGTTACGGGAAAACCCATTATCCTGGGTGGTTCTCTTGGAAGAATGGAGGCTACGGGCCGGGGGGTTATGATCACTACCCTTTCTGCCATGGAAAAACTGAAAATAAATCCTTACCAGTCACGATGTGTCATACAGGGTTTCGGGAATGTGGGATCTCATGCCGCATTATTGATGGAAGAACGGGGCGCAAAGGTGATTGCCATTTCTGATATAACCGGCGGTTATGTCAATGAAAACGGTATTGATATCGAGAATGCCATTAATTACCGGAATAATAATGGAGGTACCCTGGAAGGATTTCCTGAGGCCGATAAAATCAACGGCGATGATCTGTTGCTGATCGAGTGTGATGTGCTTATTCCAGCAGCGCTGGAGGATGTGATCACCATCCATAATGCGGGAAGATTAAGGACAAAACTGATTGTTGAAGGAGCCAACGGGCCAACCGCTGCCAATGCCGATGAAATTATTGAAAGGAACGGGATCGTTGTCGTTCCGGATATCCTGGCAAATGCGGGCGGGGTTACTGTCAGCTATTTTGAATGGGTTCAAAACCGTCTGGGATATAAGTGGACCAAGGAACGGATCAGCCGTCGCTCCGACAGGATCATGAAAAGTTCCTTCACTCAGGTTTATGATATTGCCCAAAAATATAATGTTTCATTGAGAATTGCAGCGTATATGCTTGCCATCGATAAAATAGCCAAAGCTTACAGCCACCGGGGGGGGTTTTAAAATCAGCATCATGAGGATACACAGGGAGGGAAAAAACATTCTTATTTTTTTATTCACGTTTCTGGTACTCCTGAACTGGATCATCATTCAGTTTTTCAATCCTGCCGAAGCACTGATGTGGATATTGATTGTGGGAAGTGTCCTGTTGCTTCTCTTTGTCCTGCAATTCTTCAGGCATCCTGATGTTTTGGTCACTGAAGATGTTCAGCACATCCTGGCTCCGGCTGATGGGAAGGTGGTTGTGGTTGAAAAAACAATTGAGCCTGAATTCCTCAAGGACGACCGGATCCAGATATCCATTTTTATGTCCCCTGTGAATGTACATGTAAACCGGAGCCCGATGAAAGGGGTCATCAGGTATTTTAAATATCATCCAGGTAAATACCTTGTGGCCTGGCATCCAAAAACAAGCATTGAGAATGAACGCACAACCATGGTTATTGAAAATTCCGGTGGATTGGCGATTGTTGTTCGACAGATTGCCGGAATCATGGCACGCAGGATCCGATATTATTTTAAAGAGGGGGATGTTCTGAACCAGGGCCAGGAATTTGGATTTATCCGTTTCGGTTCAAGACTTGACGTTTTTCTCCCGTTATCTGCCAGAATAAATGTAAAACCGGGTGATAACACCCGGGCAGGCATCACCATCCTTGCCCGGGTATAATTACTTTTTCTTGAACAGACCTACAATGAGAAAAATGATCCAGACCAGGTAGAAATTGAATTTGTCCGTAATGTGGCTGCCCAGGTAAAGATATAGAACAAGGTGTATCATGGCAGTGATGATCATGCCAGAAACACCTATCCAGAAAAAGATATCCCTTGCAGACCACCACCTGGAAAATTTCATCCTGTCTGTTTATACGTTTTTATAACCTTTTTCCTTCACTTCCTTATCGGTCTTTTCCACATTTTCACCCATCTTCCGGTGGAATTCTGCAAGTTTCTGCTCGATATTTTTATCGAAGGCAGCGATTATCCTGACAGCAAGCAGGCCGGCATTTTTCGCCCCATCCAGCGCCACCGTTGCCACGGGAATCCCGCCTGGCATCTGGAGAATGGAAAGGATCGAATCCCATCCATCGATCGATATGCTGGATTTAATGGGCACACCAATCACCGGAAGGGTGGTAAAAGCGGCAAAGACCCCCGGGAGATGAGCTGCCCCTCCGGCACCGGCAATAATGGCCTTAACGCCACGTGCCCTGGCATTTTCAGCGCATTCTATCATTTTATAAGGTGTCCGGTGTGCAGACATGATGCTCAGGTCAAAAGGAATTCCAAACTCTTCCAGGATTTCTGCCGCAGCCTTCATCACCGGCAGGTCGGACTTGCTTCCCATGACAATGTAAACCAAAGGATTATCCATAATTTATATTTTTAGGTTTCGCAAAATTATATTCAATTCAGGATATTTATTGTAAAGTTCCTGTGAAAGAGATCATTTATAGACCAACACAAAAAACCCCAACCATGCCATGAACCAGAAAACATATGAAGAAAGTACAATTTTCAGTGAAACAGAATATTTTTTACCGGATAAAAACTGTATGCTGTATACCAGGAATATCCAGTACATTATCTCAAAGACATTGACCGCTTTAAGAGGATAATGCCACCGGTCAGGAACCTCCCTGAAATCCATCAGGTTCATCAGTGAGAGGGGGTAAAATGCCCGGATATCGCCCAGTTCCGGATCTGTCTGGATAAAGAGGAACCATCCGATCTTAATGATTTCGGCAATAAAAAATATACATTCACCCAGCATGACCCATTGCCATAATCTGGAATAATATACCTTGTAACCAAACAGGAAACAGCCAATCCACAGGATAAAAGCGCTCACGGTAAATTTATAAAGGTAAACCAGTGGAATCGAGAAATACTGAAGTGCATTGATCAGATGATAAATTCCCATCTCCCCACGCTGTTCAAGGATCTCAAAGGCAGCGATCCGGCTTTCAATGAAACTTTTTTTGATAAAAAGAAGAAGAAAAGTGATCAGGCAGACCAGGATAAAAAATAAACGTTTATCAATATGCTGATAATCGTCAAACAGGCCCTGTAGCGGATTTGCTTTTATTGCCATGGTGCAATATTGGAAACATAAAATGTTAAAAGCCAGTTAAGCCCTCTTTTTTCATTAACAAAGCATTAATTGAAGGAGATAAAGTTCTTCAATGACTCATAGTCAAGCTGATATACGATGGGATTAATCCTTGATCTGCACAATTTCATAAGCCTACTGCACAATTTCATTAGCCTATATCTGAAAAAAACTCAGATCTTGAAATCTGCCGAATTTCTAAGGTTAAAAGATATTGAGTTTCATCTCCTGGTGTAAATCGGATTTTTCAGCCAGGTATTCCTTCGCTGAGTCCTTCGCCAGCGGCTTCGGTTTCCGTTGAAAATCATTGGGACAATGGGCCGTAGTGGCTACGCGAAGGTGGAGCGGGTGAAAAATTTAATAATTTTTTGAGTGAAATAATTCGAAATTTGGCAGGCTTCTTATATATCTTCATGTCCACATTCAATAAATTCAAAATATATTTGTTTATTATTTGAAAGGATCAACATTTTGACTGAATCTGATGGGAAGAACAATCATTTTATTTATCATTTCCAAATTAATCTGTCTGCCCGGTTTTTGTTCAGATAATCCCGACACTGAAGATTCAGCCCAGGTGATGCTTCTTGAAAATATCAGCATTCAGGTTCAGACAACCCAGGCGATCAATGATATGTATAATTTCAAGTTCCAGGAGGCGGAAAAACAATTCAACAGGTTAAAGCAGGAATTCCCTCATCATCCCCTGGCATATTTTCTCCTCGCATTGAATGAATGGTGGAAGATCAATGTAAATATAGAAAATGAGGAGTTTGATGGATCTTTCCTGGCTTATATCGATACTGCAATCCTTCGGGCGAATTATCTTTATGAAATGCCGCAATACCGGGTTGAATCTGCATTTTTTCTGGCTGCTGGATACGGGTTCCAGGGCCGTTTATACGCAGAAAGAGGAAAATGGGCAAAAGCTGCGTTTTCCGGTAAAAATTCGCTAAAATACCTGAAAGATTGTAAGGAGAAGGGTTATTTAAGCCCTGAGTTACTTTTTGGTGATGCGCTGTACAACTATTTTTCAGTGTGGATTCCGGAGAACTATCCGATGCTGAAACCGATCATGGCCTTCTTCCCGAAAGGTGATAAAAATGAGGGGCTTGATCAAATGAGACATGTGGCCCGGAACGCTTTTTATACAAGGACTGAAGCCCAGTATTTTTTGATGCGGATCCTGGCAACCGAGGAAAATGATATGGCCGGCGCCATGCAGGTCTCTGAATATCTGAACCAGACTTTTCCTGATAATTCCTATTTTCACAGGTTTTATGCCCGGATGCTCTATTCTACCGGACAGCATAGTGCTGCTGAAAGGGTGTCACAGGAAATAATGATACGGATTGACAGCGGACAGATCGGGTATGAAGCTATCTGCGGGCGGTATGCAAGCTTTTATCTCGGGCAGATTAATGAACAGAGGCGGGATTTCGACCGAGCAAAATTTTATTTTCAGCGGACAGTTGAATTTGCTGAACAGATCAACGCGACCGATTCGGGATATTATCTTTATGCCCTTTTGTCTCTCGGACAGATCGCTGCTCATGAGGGGAACGAGGATCTGGCCAGGGAATATTTTAAAAAGGTAAAAAAGGATTCCAGAAGGAAGGAACCTGTCAATAAACGGGCCAGATCCATGTTGAAGGAGATGTAATGGGGCCCAAAGATCTTATCATCACACCCCTTTTATTGATCCTGATATATATATCGGCTTATTTCATCAGGTATTTTGTAGCCGACCGGAAGATCAGGAAATATTTTCTACCTGCGCTTACCTTGAAGATCCTTGGAGCCATCACCCTCGG
Source organism: Cyclobacteriaceae bacterium (assembly GCA_018224645.1). GTDB lineage: Bacteria > Bacteroidota > Bacteroidia > Cytophagales > Cyclobacteriaceae > JAGTVG01. Next base: position 955 of record JAGTVG010000207.1, on the reverse strand, counting down.
GTTCATTTACCAGTACTATTATCGGGGAGGAGATACATTCGCCTATTTCGACCTTGGCAGCCGGTATATCTGGGAAGCTTTTCAGGATTCGCCCCTCAAAGCATTGAAACTGATCTTTGCCCGGGGGGAATATCTGCCTGAAACCTGGGAATATGCATCAAAGATCATTTTTTATGAAGATCTGCCATCCTATTTTGTCGTCCGGATAGCGGGATTTTTTGATTTATTTACCTTTCATACATATTCTGCAACAGCCTGCCTGTTTGCTGTGGCAAGTTTCAGTGGATTATGGGCCATGTTTACTGCTTTTTACAGGATGTTCCCGAAGCTACACATTGAACTGGCCATTGCCATTTTTTTCATACCTTCTGTTTTTTTCTGGGGCTCCGGCATTTTAAAGGATTCGATCACGCTGGGAGCACTGGGTTGGGCAACGTTTTCATTTTATTTCATTTTTATCCGACAGAAGAATTTTGTACGCTCAACGGCTATTCTGTTATTATCCTTTTTTATTATTTATGAAATTAAAATCTATATTCTATTATGTTTTATCCCGGCCTTGCTCATCTGGCTTTATGTACAATACATGAGCAGGGTCCGGAACATCGTTCTTAAGATCATGGTTTTCCCCGTATCATTAATGATCCTTATCGGAAGCGGTTATCTTGCCGTAAAAAAGATCGGGGATGAAAACCGGAGGTATAATCTGGAGAATCTCACACAGACTGCTGAAGCCACAGCCCGGTGGCTCACCTACGTAAGCCTCCGGGAGGAAGGGTCAGTCTATACACTCGGGGATTTCGACTACAGCGCCACCGGAATCATGAGAAAAACGGTTCCGGCCATCTGGGTAACGCTTTTCCGCCCGTATGTATGGGAAGTGAAAAATCCGGTGATGGCCTTATCTGCGGTAGAAAGTTCATCGCTTTTTATTTTTTTTCTCTTCGTCATTTTT
>JAGTVG010000206.1 GCA_018224645.1 Cyclobacteriaceae bacterium | reverse complement strand
TTTAATGACATGGTGCAAAGATAGAATTTCTTGTAATCATTCAGCCTAACGGATATTTTTTGTATCAAAATCCCTGGATTGGGACCGGGTTATCTCTTACCGGAAGGTTGTTAATTTGATTTAAATATGCTATTTTTCGCCAAGTTAAAACAGGATATGACAATCAGTTCCCGAAGGATCAGAAAAATCTATAGTTCACTTGATAAGGATCAGATAAAGCTTGTCATCGATAAAAAAATTGAAGGAAAACTCGAAATTCAACAATGGCTCGAGAAACTTCATAAATTAGCTGTAATGGATACGCTGGGAGATGATTCCCGTAAAAAATCCGGAGAGTTATCAATTATTTTTGGCCTGATTACGGCTTTTACGATTATTCTCACCATCTCCAAACCGTTCATGTTTTTTTTTCCGGTCGGCTTCTTCCTTCTTTTCTTTTATTTTCTGATCATGTACATCACCCTCAACAAAATTGATATCGGCAATAACCTCCGGTTTTTTATTGTTCCCCTGCTTGAACATTTTAAAGAAGAAAACAGGATTGACGGGCCTGTTTTCCTGAACATGGATTTTTCAAATCCAAAAAACCGGAAAAATATAATTCATCAGACTGTAGATCCTGAAAGGCAGCGGAAACTATTCCAGCATCACTGGATGCAGGGTGAAATGATGTTTACCGATCAGGTCATGATCAGCTGGAAAATCGTTGACACGGTAACTGATTACGGAAAAAATCTCCAGGAAAAAGCAGGCAACAGGGATTTAAAGAAGAAAAACCTTGTCACCCACCAGCTTGACCTGGTTTTTCATGTCCCTAAAAAACGATTTGACATTGAAAAACCAGGACCTGAGGTTAAGGATGCCGGGAATTATTATGAAATGAATTTAAATCGGTCGGATACTTCCGACAGCCTGGAAGTGGGGATGATGCCTGAAACATTCCTGGAGGCCGTCAGGGAAGGTTATCACTACATCAGGAAGAAAGAAGTAAGTATATGATCAGTTGTCCGTCTTCAGGGAGGAATGGTCAATGATGGTATATCCACCGGGAATGGAGCCTCCTGATATTTATCCGGAACCCGCTGCAAATTCAAAGTATTTCAGTCACACCATCCTTAACCGCAACGGGATAAAAGAAGGGTTCAATACCGAATTTTTCAGCAAAAGCCCCCATTACTTCCAGCTTTAATTCATGCATAGCCTCCAGCTCCACGATGTTAATTGTGCATCCTCCGAACCCACCGCCCATCATTCTGGCTCCAAGCACCTCTTCCTTCTGTAAAGTCAGATTCACAAGAAAATCCAGTTCCGGGCAGCTGACTTCATAATCATATCTCAAACCCTGGTGGGTTTCATACATTTTTGTTCCGAATTCTTCTATTCTATGGTTCTCAAGATCTTCACAGGCCTGCAGCACACGGTCGTTTTCTTCAACCACATATTTGCACCTCCTGTAGATCACCGGATCCATTTTCCCGCTGAATTCATACATCAAATCCGGAGAAACATCGCGTAGGTTTTTTATTTCGGGATAATACTGAGTGATCTCATAAACCCCCGCTTCACATTCTTTCCGGCGGGTATTATATGCTGATGTTGCCAGTTCATGTTTGACACGGGTATCGATCAACAGAATACCTCTATTCTGTAATTCGAGTGGGAAATAGGTGTGTTCGAGCGATCTGCAATCCAGGCGGAACACAAAATCCTTTCTGCCGAAAATGGATGCAAATTGATCCATGATGCCGCAATTCACGCCCACAAATTCATTTTCTGCTTTTTGCGAAAGCTTAACAAGCTCAATCCTGGGCTCCCTCAGATCGTATAGATCATTCAATGCAACAGCAAGCCCGGATTCCAGGGCGGCAGAAGAAGACAATCCTGCTCCAATGGGAATATCACTTCCAAACACACAATCAAAGCCTTCAATGATATGCCCTCTTTTTTTTAACTGGTCGATCACGCCCAATAGATAGTTAGGCCATTTAAGCCGGGTATACTGAATGGAATTCACGCCGGCCTCATAATCCTGATCAGGATCACAGGCATAAAACCGGTATAGTCCGGATGAATTTGGTGCGACGGCGAAAATAACATTTTTGTCAATGGCTGCAGGCAGCACAAAACCATCATTATAATCCGTATGCTCGCCAATTAGGTTGATCCTTCCCGGAGCGCGGTAAATCCTGGGATGGCTGCTGAATTTTTCCCTGAATTTTTGGGCAATTGTCAGATATTCCATGATCACCAGAAGAAAAAATACAACATGGTAATAATGATCACAATTCCGACAGCACCGATATTAAAAACAGGCGAAGTTTTGAATAATTGAGGATTTATTTTATAGGCTTTTTTATAAATGGTTTTCATCCGGATGTTCATTATCAAAATCATTCCAAGAAATACAAAAAGGGTCGCCAGCATGAAGATTGATTCTATCCCAAGATCATACAGCGGTTTGAACAAAACAATGCCCCCGATCAGACAAACAATTCCGAGACCGATTAAAAACCATCCGGTTTTTACAAGGTTCCTGGTTCGTGGTGTATCCTCCCTGACCTGTTCTATTTTTCCTTTATGATCAAGCAGGCTGATGACGGTGGCGATCAATACCAGTACGATAAAGACATACCCCATCCTGAGAATAAAGGGCATTTCAGGATACATTGCCTTGATCAGAATTCCTGCCGGAATGGTAATGATGGCCGTCCATAAAGCTGCCCTGGAGGTCGCCTGCCGCCAGAACAAACCCATACAGAAAACGACCACTACCCCCGGATAAATAAAACCAGTATATTCCTGGATATACTGAAAAGCCTGGTCTAGTCCGCCCAGCAAGGGTTTTGCCATGATCACCGCAATCACAAGGGCGATAAAGCTTACAAGCCGCCCAACGAATACCAGCTGTTTTTCGGAGGCATCCGGGTTAAAATGAACTTTATAGATATCCATGGTAAATATGGTGGAAGTACTGTTGATCATAGACGCGAGTGAGGATACGATGGCTGCCACGAGTGCAGCAAATGCCAGGCCGCGGACTCCAACCGGAACAAAATTTTTCAGCAACCAGGGATAGGCCTCATCCGCCTTGGCAATTTTACCTGCCGCATGGATTGAATCCGCGAATTCAGGATCGTTGAAAAGAACATAGGCCGTTATCCCGGGGATCAGGACCAGTAGGGGAATCAATATCTTTAAATATCCGGCGAAAATGAGCCCTCTTTTAGCATGTGAAAGATCCTTTGCGGCCAGCCCTTTCTGTATGATGTATTGATTGAAGCCCCAGTAACCCAGGTTGGTCAGCCACATGGCGCCAAAGATCACCGCAAGTCCCGGCAGGTCTTCAAAAGCGCTCTTCATACCTCCCGTTCCATCCGGCACCATATAACCGTTGGGAATGATCATCTGAAAATGTTCTGTTGCCTTTTCATAGATGACCACAAATCCCCTTA
>JAGTVG010000205.1 GCA_018224645.1 Cyclobacteriaceae bacterium | reverse complement strand
TTAAGTTATTTTACCCGTCGCTGTTAAAAAATCCCGCGTCCTTTGCGGTTAAATTGAAGTAGTGCGCCCTTTGCAGTTAAATTTGAAATAGCGTTCTTTGCGGTTAAATTGATCTGGTGTTCCTTTGCAGTTAATTTTTGAAATAGCGCCCTTTGCGGTTGTAATTGATCTGGCGTACCCTACGGTTAAATTTGAAATAGCGCACTTTGCGGTTAATTGATCTGGCGTTTCTTGCTGTTAAATTTGAAATAGCGCCCTGTGCGGTCAAATTGATCTGGAGTCCTTTGCGGTAAATAATGATCTGCCGTTCTTGGTGATTATTAGAATCCGCCGTTCATCATGGGGTGTCAATCAGAAGAAGGATTTATCCAGGGAAGCCTCTTCCTTCATTTTATCTGCCAGTCTGGGTCCAAGATAGCGGTCAATTAAATGATGCGCCATGTATATGACCGGGGTCAGCACGATTGCAATGATGAATTTATACATGTAGTTGATCAGGCCAACAGAAAAAATCTGCTCGGAGTTCCAGTTTCCAAAAACATAAAATGCAATGCCTAACACCACAAAACTGTCGATAAACTGTGACACAAGCGTCGAACCGGTTGCCCTGAGCCAGACCATTTTATGGCCTGTAATGCTTCTCAGCCTTTGAAAAACAAAAACATCCAGCAACTGGGATATTAAAAAGGCCACCAGTGAACCAACAATAATCCCGAGTCCCTGCCGGAAAATTATCCTAAAAGCATAGTTGATATTGAACGGATTACCGTCAAAATCCTGGTTATTCAAATCGATCCAGAATGATGCTGGTGGGAGCATGGTTACCAGATAGATCACCACAAAAATAAAGGCGATGCATCCCACCGTAAGGAAACTGATCTTTTTAACCCCGTTTTTACCAAAATATTCGTTGATGACATCCGTAGTGAGAAATACGACCGGCCAGATCACCACCCCGGCAGTCAGGTTAAAACTCAGGGGGGTATCCAGGAAAAGATTTATTTCTGCCGGATTTAGACCGATAGTCCTCTCCAGTGAAAAAATTTTGACTCCAATCAATTCAGCAAGGATCGCGTTAGTCAGAAAAATGGCGCTCAGGATAATGAACAGATGTGTACGCTTATCCTTTATGATCCTGGTGTCCGGGGCGGCTGACATCAGTCCTCAATCTCAATGGCACTTCCTTCAATGGAAAGATAACTTTCCTTAAATACATTCCTGGCTTCTTCAAGAATAACATCCAATTCCTTATACCTCACAGAATAATGTCCCAGAAGAAGTTTTTGCGCCCGTGCTTTTATTGCCATGCTTGCGGCCTGTTCTGCAGTGGAATGAAATGTGTTTTCTGCCCTCTCCTTCATGTCGTTTGCAAATGTAGCTTCATGATATAAAAGATCAACATCAGAAATATATTTTAATATCGATTCGTCGTATTTGGTATCGGAACAGAAGGCATAACTTCTGGATCTTTTGGGCGGAAGGGTAAGATCTTCGTTTTTGTACAAAAGATTTCCTCCTTCGTCAAATATATCCTTTCCTTTTTTAAGGCTGGCAATATCGGCCAGGCTGAAATCCTTGGGGATTTTATCCTTTCTTATCTTTGGTTTTTTAGGTTTTTCCCGGAAAATAAAGCCCGTACAGAAAATCCTGTGATTAAGGGGAAACTTTCTGACAACCACATCCTTGTTTTCGAAGATGATCTCCTCATCGGTCTGGTCGGTGAAATAATAAATGAGTTCAAAATTCAACAGGGTATCCGAATATTTTAACTGCATTTCTATGATCTCCTTGATCGGGCCAGGTCCATAGATGTACAGGGGCCTTGTACGGCCAAAAAGGTGCATGGTGGATATCAGACCGATCAGTCCGAAATAATGATCCCCGTGCAGATGGCTCAGGAAGATATGATCGATTTTATTGATCCTGATCCTTGATCTGTTCAACCGCAGTTGCGTACCTTCCCCGCAATCGATCATAAAATGGGTATTGTTCACCAGTAATACCTGGGAAGTCTGGTTACGATTGAATGCGGGGGCTGCTGAATTTGAGCCTATTATTTTTAGCCTGAAGGTCAATCTTCGATATCTTTATCCTTTTCCAGTTCCTCCAGGATGGCCTCGATGGCATCTTCCACGGTTTCTGTAATGTTTAGTACGGAATCAAGCTGGGAAATCCTGATCAGTTTCATAACGTGATCCTGTACTTTTGCAATCACAAAAAACCCGTTTGACTCTCCAAAAACCCGGTTCCCCACGAGGATGGCACTCAGACCGGAAGAATCTGTGTATTTGACTTCCGTCAGGTCCAGAATTAAATTTTCAACTCCTTCTGCGTTAAGTGTGACAAGTTCAGATTTCAGGCTGGGGGCCAGGACAGTATCCAGTTTTTCTTCCTGTAATTTGAAAACAGTATACTTATCCTGTTTATCAATGGCATATTTCATGAATATTTTATTTTATGATATATCAGATCAATTTACTGATATTTTTATAAATTCTATCTTTTATGTTTGAATAATCCGATTTTACGAATTTTTCGCCCGTGAAACTTTCATACAATTCGATATAACGCTCGGAAATATTATCCAGGACGTCGTCAGTCATCTCCGGTACAGATTGTCCTTCCTTGCCCTGGAAGCCATGGCTGATAAGCCATTGTCTGACAAATTCCTTGGAGAGCTGTTTCTGTGGTTCGCCTTTGGACTGACGCTGATCAAATCCATCCTTGTAAAAATATCTTGAAGAATCGGGTGTGTGGATTTCGTCAATCAGGTAAATTTTATCACCCGATATGCCGAATTCATACTTGGTATCTGCCAGAATAAGCCCTCTTTCATATGCGATTTCCGATCCTTTTTGGAAAAGTTTCCGCGTATAATCTTCCAGTTTAACATAAATTTTTTCTTCCACGATCCCCTGCCGTAAAATTTCACTGCGGGTAATATCTTCATCATGCCCTTCCCTGGCTTTGGTGGTCGGGGTGATGATGGGTTCAGGTAGACGGTCACTTTCATTCAATCCATCCGGCATGGGCTCGCCGCAAAGTATTCTTTTTCCTGAACTGTACTGCCGCCAGGCATGGCCAACCACATATCCACGTATGACCATTTCCACCGGTATGGCCTCACATTTCAGGCCAAACGATACATTCGGGTCAGGATTCGATTCAAGCCAGTTTGGAACAATGTCCCGGGTAGACTGCAATGATTTGGCAGCTATCTGATTCAGGATCTGGCCCTTATAGGGGATCGGCCTGGGAAGAACGACATCAAAAGCGGAAATTCTGTCCGTGGCAACAACTGCAAGTTTATTATTGAAAAAATATACATCCCTTACCTTTCCACGATAAAATCCGGTCTGATTTGGGAATGTAAATTGGGTTTCTTTTAATCCTTCTATCATGGTATAGAAATTTTGAGGTGAAGATAAGTTTTTGTTATCTCAGTTCGAAATATTTAACTACTTCGTTGTTTTATTGTTATGAAAAATTTCTTTTTTTTCGACATTCCCTTCCCTGTCGTACAGGATCCATTCACCTACTTTTTTACTAGCTGCATGTTGTCCTTCCCATTCTGCCTTCCCATTTTCATGAAACGATCTGTAGGGACCATGCCGCCGGTTTGATTTATAGGTGATCTCTTCCTGAAGGCTCCCGGACGGATAATATTTTTTAACAGTTCCGGATATCATACCAAAAACATAGGGCTGCTCCAAGGCTGTATTGCCCTTCTTATCCAGTATTATCCTGATCCCGTTGAGTTTGCCCCGGGTATAACTTTCTGAAAGGCTGTCCTTCCCATTCCTGTAATAATAAGTCCATGTTCCTTCCGGCTGATCCTCCATCACGAATTTTCTGGCCTTCAAAACGCCATTTGAAAAATATTCGGTGACCTGTTGCTCCATCCCTTCGTTGGTAAAGATTATTTTTTTAACCGGTGTTCCCTTTCGATCGAAATAAGAACTCTCGCCCGTCCGTATTCCATTCTTATACTGGTTTATTGACTTTATTTTTCCATTGTCATAATAGGAAGTGGCGGCACCATTCAATTTCCCGTCCTGGAATGATCCTTCAAGGATAAGTATGCCGTCTTCATTAAATGATTTAAAACCACCGGTCTTTTGTCCACGGCGGTTCTGGTATACAGTATTCAGTTGTCCATTAGGATGGTAAGTTTTAAATTCTCCGTCAAGAAGGCCCTTATAATAAATTGCCTCTGATTTTATCGAACCATCCTCATAATAGATTTTGTTTGTCCCATCCTGGAGTCCGTATTTGTATTCAAGCATTTCCCTTACCTGTCCAGTGGGATAATAATCCGTTGTCAGGCCATGGGGAATGCCTTTTTCAAATTCACTTTCCTTCTGAAGATTACCATTTCCATCATATTGAACAACCTTGCCCACAATGGTATCCTTTTTGAATTCAGCAGTCTGAATGAGCATACCGGTTGTATCGAAAACATTCATCCGGCCATCAATATGTCCATGGTTGAAATTTATCTCCCTGCGTACTGCACCGGAAGGATAATATTCGATAAATTCACCGTCCCTGACTCCTCCGGAATAATTTCCCCTGAGCGCAAGTTCCCCGCCTGGATAATATTTCAGGTATTCTCCATCCCTGACAGATGTATCATTTTCCTGCACTGTAATTTTTTCATCTACATATTCCATTGAATCATAATAAGTTACAATTTTGGTTTGGGAAAAAACAGGTGCAGATAAACACAGGAAAGCGATAAGATATAATATATGTCTGATGTTCAGAAACATGAAAACCCTTTTGAATCAATCCCACAGGGATTGACTGCGAATTTACAACTTTTCGATCACTATTGCAGACGCCCCGCCGCCCCCGTTGCATATTCCTGCAACCCCGAACCTTCCTTTTTTATTGGACAATACACTGGTAAGGGTTGTGGTGATCCTTGCTCCGGAACAGCCGATGGGATGTCCCAGCGCAACGGCTCCTCCATACACATTCACACGGTCAGGATCCAGGTCCAGCAATTGGTTATTGGCAATGGCCACCACTGAAAAAGCTTCATTAATCTCGTAATAATCCACGTCTTTTTTGTCGATCCCGGCCATTTTGATAGCCTTTGGGATGGCCAGGGCAGGCGTGGTGGTAAACCATAACGGATCCTGGGCTGCATCGGCAAAACCCCTGATCCTTGCCATAGGATTTAAATTAAGTTCCCTGACCTTTGCTTCGGAAGCCAGGATCAATGCGGAGGCGCCGTCATTGATGGTAGAGGCATTGGCTGCGGTCACGGTACCATCTGGGGAAAACACCGGTTTTAATTTCGGGATCTTATCAAAATCAACGGCTTTGTATTCTTCATCCTCCTCCACGAACAGGGATTCTCCTTTTCTCTGGGGTATTTCAACCGGAATGATCTCATCCCTGAAATTGCCGTTTTGGGTTGCCTCACTAGCCCTCCGGTAGGACTGAATGGCATAATCATCCTGCTGTTCCCTCGATATTTTCATTTCCCTGGCCGTATGATCCGCACAATTGCCCATGGCAAATTCATTATAAACTTCCCAAAGACCGTCTTTCTGCAATCCGTCTATCAATTCCCCATGGCCATATTTATATCCAAAACGGGCTTTCGGTAAATAGTATGGGATATTTGACATGCTTTCCATGCCACCCGTGACGACCAGGTCGTTGATCCCCAGCATGATGGATTGGGCGCCGATCATGATGGCCTTCATCCCGCTGGCGCAGACTTTGTTGATAAGCGTGCATGGTACCTGGTGTCCTATTCCTGCCTTGATGGCGGTCTGCCGGGCAGGAGCCTGTCCCAGGTTGGCGGGAATTACATTCCCGAAGAAGACCTCACCGACAGCATCAGGCGCAATGCCTGCTTTGGACAGGGCTCCCCTGATGGCTATGGCGCCCAGTTCGATGGCCGAAAAGGCACTTAAAGCTCCTCCGAATCTGCCTATGGGCGTTCTTGCAGTGGAAACAATATAAACTTCTTTCATGAATCGAAGCGTTGTCATTCAAAGTCTTTAAGATACTATATTTTCAAGGTGTATGGAAAGGAATGGCTTTATTTTTACCAGTCAGGTTTACCGCTGTCCCTTGGTTTGGTGGGTTTCCGCCGCTGTTGCTGCAGGTATTGAATTTCGTTGTTCCTCATGGCCTCCAGGATCTTTTTAGCCATCTCCTCTGAAATTTTCATATCCTCCAGTTTCTGGGGTTCCGGCTGGTTCTCGTTTTCCTGGTTTTCGTTGTTTTCCTGTTCCTGTTGGGATTTTTCTTCCTGTTCTTCCTGTTTTTGCTGATCCTGTTGTTGCTGTTGATCCTGGTTCTCCTGGTCCTCGTTATCCTGTTCGTTCTGTTCCTGTTCCTGTTCCTGCTGCTGATCCTGTTGTTGCTGATCCTGGTTTTCCTGGTTCTGATCCTGCTCGTTTTGCTGATCCTGTTGCTGCTGGTTTTCCATCATTTTTTTCAGAAGCTCATAATTGTACCGGGAATCTTCATTCGCGGGATCTGCCTTCAGGGAATTTTTAAAATA
>JAGTVG010000204.1 GCA_018224645.1 Cyclobacteriaceae bacterium | reverse complement strand
TGACTTCCAGTTCAAACTGCCCCCGGACCTGGTCTTTAAGGAAAAATGCAAGTTCTCCGATGGTCAATCCATAACGGTGCGGTAATCCCTTCCAGCCGATCATTGAGGTGTATGCTGCAGGCAATAAGGTGCCCTCCACCATTCTTCCGGCAGGATTAGGCCGGTCGACAAGAAGTATACTGAGTTTCCGTTCCTTTAAGATTTCAAAAATCATCGCTATCATCGTCACATAGGTAAAATACCTGGCTCCGGTTTCCTGAAGATCGATGATCAGCAGATCGAGTTCTCCCATTTGATTTAAGGATGATTCAAGCATCGATCCCTCACCCGGATACAATGAACATATCTCAGCCCCTGTCTCAAGAAAATCATAATGGTCTGCACGAGTTACCGGGACCTGATCCTGCAGTTCGGCAAAGAAACCATGTTCAGGAATAAACACTTTCTCGAGGCGCAGTAACTTTCCTATCTGACTCACAAGGTATTTCTTTCCATGCCAGGAAAAGGATGAGTGGTTCGTGAAGATCCCGCAACTGGCCCCGGAAAAACGGGTTTTCAGCCGATGGATCAAATGCTGATACTGGAAATCCATATTCATCATTCAATGTTTATTACAATCGAAATTTACGACCATTCCGGATCCCATTCTGATTTTTTTAAGAATAAAACAATGTATGATCTCATGAAATATATAATTTTATATTTTAGAGATTACTTAACGAAACATTCATGACCAGTTTATCATGAAAAAGGCATTATCCTTTTTATTATCGCCATTTTTTTACCTGGGATTCGGGCTGATCCTGGTTGTTTTCCATATTCTCCAGGTAATCGCTTATAACCTCTTCGGGTACCCTGCCCATAAAAAGGTTGTCGATATGCTTAACTACGCCACCCTGAAGAATCTTCTGATCCTCGGTGCAAGAGTCAGTTTTCATGGAAATCCGGAACTTCCCCGGGACCGCCCGCTTATCGTGATTTCCAATCATCAGAGCATGTTCGACATACCTCCGCTTGGCTGGCGATTCAGAAAACATCATCCAAAATACGTTTCAAAAATTGAACTCGGACGGAACATTCCCAGTATATCTTATAACCTGCGGCACGGGGGATCGGCATTGATCGACCGGAAGAATGTTAAACAGGCATTAATGGAAGTCATCCGGTTTGGTAAATATATTGCCGCGAATAACTATGCCGCCTGTATTTTTCCGGAAGGTACCAGAGGCAGGGATGGCATATTGAAAAAATTCAAAATAAGCGGAATCGATGCCCTGCTGAAAACAGCCCCCAATGCACTGATCGTTCCTTTCGTCATCGACGGCAACTACCGGTTGTTTGAAAACGGATTTTTCCCATTACCTGTCGGTTTAAAAATCAGATATACAGTACTTGATCCCATAGAACCCCAACAAATGCCATTACAGGAGCTCATCCTTAAAGTAGAAAATCTGATCAGAAAAGAACTAGAACCCGCCGGTGTCCTTGAACCTGCACACGGAAACACTTAAAATTTCCAGCTGCCATCCGGATAAGAACCGGATTTACACAACAAATTAGCTCCAGCCCCCCCTGAAATCCGGGACATTCAATTTATCCATGTTAAATACACAATAAACCATAAAAAATTCCTAATTTATATCCCTTAAATATGGCCCGTGTGTAAATGTTATTGTAAATATCTTATATCCCGCCTAACCATATGAAATCATGGAAAATGAAAAAATTAAACAGAAACCAAAAAAATCCTCCCGGGGGGGCAAACAGACACTTTTCCGTGTCACCTACCGGACGCAGATCAACCTGATCCGGATCGCCGACAGTAAGGCAAATATGATCCTGGGCATCAACACATTGATCATCACCATCCTGGTAGGTCTGATCAGCTCGAAATTAATTTTTACCACGCCAGAGTCCATGGAAAATCATTCATTGATCATCCCGGTACTGAGTATCATCCTGACTGCTCTTTTAAGTGCCATTTATGCAATCCGTTCAGCTAAGCCCAGGCTGATCCGTCCTGTGCAGGAAAAAGACCCGCTGATCATGGCCAAAAAAAGTTATCTTTTTTTTGAAAACGTGTACAGCATGAAACTGGATGAATACATTAATACCATGGAGGAACTAATCGATTCCAGTAAATCGGTCTACCAGAACATGATCATCGATATTTATAATCAGTCAAAGGTACTCCACCAGAAATACCGGCTCCTGCGGACGTCCTATCAAATATTTACCTACGGACTGGTGATCAGCATTGCCCTGTTCATCTTCTTCTGGTTAATTGTCAGGCAACCGGCCGTCTGAAAGTTCAGGCTGATGCCTGGGCGGAGGTTTTATGCTTTTTACTGATGCTTCAATGCGGAAAATTCAGGTTTTTTGACGGGCGATATCAGAAAAAAAATTCCGGGAATATGGATAAAGGGTATTTTGTTACCTTTTTAAAACAAAAAAAATAATGAATCAGATCAGCATAGGATTTATGGGAGCCGGTGGGATTGCACGGGCACATGCTTACTCACTGAACGCCCTGAAATTCTATTATCCGGAAATCCCTGAGATCAGTTTTGAAGCTGTTACATCGGCAAGAAAGGAGAGCAGGGAAAGTTTTGCAAAAAATTTCGGATTCCGTCATTCCCCGGATATGGCTGAATTCATCCGGCAAAGGAACATAAATACGATCCTGATCCTGGGACCAAACGAGGTCCACTATGAACATCTGAAACTGTCTCTCGAAATGACAGGGGTGAAGAACATTTATCTTGAGAAACCGGTCTGCTCCTCAAGGGATGAAGAGCTCAGAATGGCTGACCTTTTAAAGGAAATACCCGCAGGCATCAACATCCAGGTAGGCTTTCAATATTTACAGTCCGCCGCGGTGAGGGAAGCCCTGAAATTCTGGCATACCGGAAAACTGGGCAAACCGATTCATTTCGGATTAAAATATTATCATGGCGATTATCTTCAGGTCTCTTACCGTGAAAAACGAAGAACACGGTTAACTCCTGCCCCGGATGGAGGTGCCATGGCTGACCTTGGATCCCATGGGATCAGCCTGGTGATGGCCTTTCTTGGTGAAAACATAGAAATTCTCCATGCCCTGCAGGCAGGTGGTTATTCGGATGTTCCCATGGATTCGGATCTTTTCAGTTCACTGTCACTTGTAGATCCGGTGAGCCTGGCCGTGGGAACCCTTTCCGCCAGCCGCATCAGTTCGGGAACAGGCGACCTGATCGACTTGGAAATATTTGCCGAAAAAGGATCATTACGCTATTCATCACAACATGCAGATTTTTTTGAATATTATCTGGAGGAAGACCAGCACTGGGTCAGGCAGTTGGTGGGCAGCCACTATAAACCTGCGAGCAGTTTTCCCTCCGGCCATGTACCCGCAGGCTGGCTCCGGGCAATGGTTCACGCACATTATATATTTCTTACGGGCCGCCATGAAGGTTCCTACGTCCCCGGATTGGAACACGGACTGGCCGTACAGCGGATTGTCCGCAAAACCGCAGAACACCTGGATGAATTCAGGAAAAACCTTCAGAGGGATCGCTGAATTAATCCCCGAAAAAAGTTCAGGGAATCAGTTCCGGATCCCATTTTTCGGCAAAATCCGGTACCCTTCCTTCCATAATGTCGATGAAGCAAAGCAGGGATTTTCTTGCTTCACCGACGGGATAATAAAATGCATCCCAATTATCGCTGTCCTCACCGTCATGATTCGGTATCACGTAATCGAAATGCTGCGCAAACTGCATTTCCTGATAGGCGCTTAAAGCCCTTTTTTCGATATTTTCAAGATCTTTCAGTCCCAGATACGATTTCTGTTTTATAGTCCTCCGGAGGAGTTTGCGGCGCATGATATCGGTGATTAATTCCTCAGGGGAAATGTCGGCTTTGTTCGCATTGAAAAAATTGATTTCCTCACCTGAAACCGGTGACATGAAAGCGCTGATTGTGGGTATCCCCTCCAGCTTTTCGTGTGTCAATAAAAGATACCCGATAAAGGGATTCCCTTCAAAAAAAACATTCCCCTGGCTGAGTTCAGCCATCAGGTGCTGCAGATCCAGGGCCTGCAGGTCCCCCCTGACCTCCATGACCACATAATTTTCATTGCTTCTGAGTGAATTGATATATTCCCACGACCTGAAATGGTAATCGATTTCATCCTGCTCCCCCGGCCGTGGTTTCCGGCTATTGTAAAGGACAAGATTCCGGAGTGGCTTTTTTAATTCAGGGTAAAATTTTGCGAGTGCTTTGTCAAGAGGACTCTTCCCCACACATGAGGGCCCTGCAAGTATGATCAATCGTCCGGGCATAAGAATATTCAATTGAATGATACGTTTTATAATATAGAAAAATCATAAATGAATAACAACGGGAGTCCTGTTACCTCCTGATTTTCTCCGGGCCGGGTACAGCAGAACTCACCGGATCCCTGTCATGGGTTTTATCTGGTAAATTAAATAAATGGTATTAATATATCCCCGCGGAAAGATTAATTTTTGTTATATTAATGGCATATTTTTAAAAATTTTTTAAACCCTGATTTTTTCAGGCAGGTGAGACCCGGGCAAAATGCTGATCTGTGAAAGGATCTTTATTGAAAACCGGGGTAAAAAGTTACAAAAAATGAAAAACAACAAAATTCCATTGGCAGAAAAAACATTTTCCAGGAACGTTATCAGATCACTGACAGGCTTCCTGCTATTATTGACCGCAACTATTCTCCATGCGCAGAAAATCTATCCGGCGGCAGAAGCGGAAAATATCTTTTATCCCATTTCAAATGATTTCAAAACGCAGATCATGAATGCCCTTCCTGGTGAATTACCGGCACCCACTGATCAAAAGCGAAAACTTCTGGTTTTTAATCTTCACGTCAGCAAGGACAGAAAGCCGCTCACAGGACATTATTCCATTCCATATGCCAATTATGCCATCCTGCAGATGGGTGAAAAGACCGGTGCCTATGAAACATATTTTTCGAACGATACCCTGATTTTCAAACCGGAGATATTAAAGGATTATGATGCGATCTGCTTCAACAATACCGGCGGTGTTCTGTTTGATGATCCGGATCTGAGGATGAATCTCCTCGATTTCGTATATGCCGGCGGAGGTTTTATCGGTCTGCACGCTGCTGCAGCCACTTTCGTTCAATGGCCCGTGTATGACCAGTTCCCGGCTTTTGGCATCATGCTGGGCGGTTATGAAAGCGGCGGGCATCCCTGGAAGGAAAATGAATGGATCACCATCAAGGTGGAAGAGCCGGATCATCCCGTGAACAAAACGCTTGGATATGAAGAATTTGAGATCAGTGACGAGGTATTCCAGTTTTCGGCACCTTATTCCAGGGACCTGGTCAGGGTACTGATGACCATTGATGTCACAAAATCGGATACAAGCATGAGCCGTCGAATCCTTCCTGAACGGCGGGATGATTGGGATCTCGCCATGAGTTGGATCAGGAAATACGGACGCGGACGTGTCTATTATTCTTCATTCGGTGACAATCCGCACATCAACTGGGATACTCGCATATTGAACCACTATCTTTCAGGCATCCAGTTTACCCTGGGAGATCTTAAAGCTCCGGCAACGCCAAACAATAAACTAACCCCCGCAGTCAGCGCATTGGAAAGTTCAGGATTGGAATTCGGCCTGGGTACCTATAGTTTTAAGGATAAAACCCTGATGGAATCGATCGATCGGGCAGCTTCACTGGGAATTACCAACATTGAAGCTTATTTTGACCAGGAAGCAGGCGCAGGCATCAGCAAAAAATTCGATGCGGATCTCAGTGAAGACGAACTGGATCAGATCAGGGCAAAACTCATTGAAAACGGGATCCATATGGTAAATTATTACATCCATAATTTCCCGGCGGGTGAAGCCGAATGCAGGAAACTTTTCGAATTCGGCAGAAAAATGGGGATCGTCACCTTCGTGTCAGAACCCAAAGCAGGAAACCTGGATATGATTGAAAAATATTGCCAGGAATATGATATCCGCCTGGCTGTTCATAACCATGGGAAAGACCTTTCCCCGGTTTACTGGAAACCTGAAAATGTTATGAACGCGGTCAGAGACAGAAGTCCGCTGATCGGTGCCTGCGGGGATATCGGGTACTGGATCCGTTCAGGGATCGATCCACTGGAAGCCATCGACATCCTGGGTGACCGGTTATTTGTTTTGCATGTTCACGATCTTGATAAGGACACGAAAGAAGGTCATGATGTGCCCTGGGGAGAGGGTGTTGCCGGTCTTGAGCAGGTCTTCCGGATTTTATATCAGGAAAACCAGCAGAATTTATTTATCGGACTTGAATATTCGCACAATTTTGGCCAATCATTACCTGAAATTAAAAAAAGCATCGAATACTTCAACCGGGTGATGGCAGAGCTGGCCGGCAAATAAATGGATTAACCGCTCAATAATTGGATCATGGGAGAAAATTTAAAAAGAAGAAAATTCCTGCAGAAATCGGTTTCCGGAATGATCGGATTAGCCGGATTGCCCACCATCGTATCTTCTCATGTGCTGGGATTGAACGGCAAAGTGCCTCCCAGCGACAAGATCGTCATGGCTTCAATTGGTGTCGGCGGTATGGGGACCGGACATGTAAGATCCTTTATAGGATATGACGATGTTCAGCTTGTTGCTGTCTGTGATGTCCGGAAGGAACACAGGGATGGGGCAAAAAATATTGTGGATGAAAAATATGGCAATTCCGATTGTGCGACGTATGGGGATTTCAGGCAACTGCTCTCACGGAAAGATATAGATGGAGTGGTCATTGCTACACCCGAGCACTGGCATGCCCTGATCGGGGTTGAGGCAGCCAGGCAGCATAAGGACATGTATTATGAAAAACCGCTGAGCCTGTCTTTTGCCGAATGTATAGCCATGAGGAATGCCGTGAACCGGTATAAGATAGTATTTCAACATGGCACCCAGCAGCGGTCGGATGAACGGTTCCGTTTTGCCGTGGAGCTTGCCAGGAACGGACGGATCGGAAATCTGGAAAAAATCATAATCGGATCAGCCAGTTATACGCCGGTCCCTCCACAACCTGAACAACCGGTGCCGGAAGGTCTGGACTATGATTTCTGGCTTGGTCCTGCTCCATTAAAACCTTATACTGAATTACGGTGCACCAGGAATTTCACGCTGATCTCTGATTATTCGCTCGGTTGTCTTTCAGGCGCCTGGGGTATCCATCATGTCGATATCGCACAATGGACTATGGATGCCGATAAAGGCGGCCCACTGGAAGTCCAGGGAACTGCGGTAATTCCTGAAGATGGATTATATGATACATACTGGAAATTTGATATTGAACATACGTATGCCAGTGGTGTTAAACTCCTCCATATGGATCACGGGACTGCGAAACAAAAGGAACCTCTTTATGCACATCCTGCCATGGGCATGCTGTTCGTGGGGAGTGAAGGATGGATACTGGTCAGGAGAGGTTATATCGATGCTTACCCGAAAAATCTGCTGCGTACGGTGATCGGGCCGAATGAGATCCAGCTTCCCCGCAGTAATGACCACCGCCGGAATTTCCTGGATGCTGTAAAAACAAGGCAGGAAGCCCTGTGCCCGATCGAAACGGCAGTCAGGTCTGATACGGTCTGCCACCAGGCGGATATCGCCATCAGGCTGGGCCGAAAACTCCGGTGGGATCCAGTAAACGAAACTTTTATCAATGATCCTGACGCCAACAGGCTCCTGTCCAGGCCGATGCGAAGCCCATGGCATATTTGATTGAACAAATAAAATTCAAAATGAGCATCGTTAGCATGAAATTTTTATATATCATCATTGTTTTAACATTCATTCCGCTATCCGGTCAGGTCCTGAGTAAAACGTACCAGGATGACAACCCCATCGGGAAATTAAAGAAGATACTCCCGCAAATTTCGGCTTATGATTACACCTCCCGAAGCTGGCTGCCTGATTTCCGTAACCTGATGAGGGAAATATACGATTCGCCGGAACTTAAAACCGAAGCCGAAAAAATGATGATTGAATTCCTGCAATCCGATGCCTCACTGGCTGGTAAACAGGTGATATGCGATGAACTCGGAGGTTTCGCCACAAGGAGTTCCATTCCTGTACTTACCGGAATGCTTGGAGAAAAAAACACGGCGGAAATGAGCTTGAATGCGCTTGAACAGATCCAGGATGTTTCGGTGAATAAGGCGCTTCGTGAACAATTGAAGAAGGCTGATGACTGGCATAAACCCGGGATCCTTCAAACCCTTGCACAAAAAAATGATTCAAAGGCGGTCAAACTGCTTGAAGATCATGCCCATCACCAGGATCCGCTCATTTCAGGTGCTGCAGTTTATGCCCTGGGGAAAATCGGGGATGAAAAGGCGGTCAAAGTGCTGGAAAAATTATATGCAAATGCTGTTCCGCCGTTTAAATGGGAAATTGCCGATCAATACCTGCAGGCTGCAGATCATCTGCTTGCTTCAGGGAATCAGAAAAGAACCTATAAAATATATCAGGAAGTCTATGCTTCCAACCCTCCTCTCAGCCTGTATACTTCTTCCCTGCAGGGGATGTTGAAGGATCCTTCCATACAGCCGGAAACGGTGTTTCTCAATATCCTGAATTCGGGTGACGATATGCTCATCAGGGCGGCAATTCCAATACTCCGGGATTTCAATGGAAATCTCGATTTTAACAGGATTATTGACCTGTTTCCCGGTCTTTCTCAGGAAAACCAGGTAGCGTTAATGATCGCTTTTTCCGAACGGGGTGAAAAAGCGGTCAGACCCATTGCCCTTGATGCCCTTTCAAACGATGAGGTCGGATTCCGTATGGGCGGTTTACAATCCCTTCTGAATACGGGGAAACCTGAAGACGCCCTTGTTTTTGCTCAAAGAGCCGCGGCAGCCAGGGGCGAAGAACAGGAATTTGCCAGGAAATGCCTGTATGAAATGAAGGGGCGGGAGACAGACAGGATAATCCTGGATGCCATCCCGCAAGCTGATGCAGCAGAAAAGGTGGATCTGATCCGGAGTCTGGCCGCAAGAAATGTCGTTGAGGGGATTCCCATGTTAATGGAACTCGTTAAGGATCAGGAAAGGAATGTAAAAATTGAGGCCATCAGGACGATCGGCGTGCTTGGCAACCCTGAAATTCTTGACGATATGATCCCACTTATTGGAAATGCCGGAGGAAGAGCGGAGTTGAATGAGATGATCAAGTCAATTACCCTGATTGCAAGTAAAAATCCGAGACCTGGTGATCAATCCGATGAAATCCTGGATGCGATCCCTGATGAAAAGGAGGATGGAACTTTGATAGCCATGATCGGGATCCTCGGCAATCTGGGCAGTGAAAAGGCGTTGCCTGTGTTGAGGGTATTGCTGAGTCATTCAAATAAGGAAATCCAGTATGCTTCGATCAGGGCATTATCCGGTTGGCCGAATGATGATCCGGTGATGGACCTGAAAGAGATTGCAGAAGATTCAAATGATCCGAAAAAACATACGCTGGCCCTGCAGGGATATATACAATTATTATCCCAATCGGGTACACTTTCTGCTAACCGGAAAATGACCGCCTATCAGCATGCGTATACCATGGCCCGTAACCCGGATGAAAAAAAAATGATCTTATCGGTGGTGGGAAAAAGCGGCTCTGTCAACGGACTGGAAATGGTGACCAGCCTGCTTAATGACAAGGATCTTAAGTCAGAAGCGGAAGCCTCCTTTATTTCACTGCTGGAAAATATTCCGGATCAGTACCACGAGGAGAAATTGAAATGGATGAATGAAGCCATCAAAAATTCAAACAATGTTGATTTTAAGAACAGGATCCGGAAAATGCTGGAAGATCAAAATTAGTTTTCCCGGAAACAGGTCCGGATCTGGAAAAATGATCCTCAGGGATTTTAATGAAGACATGTGAATTTGACGTTAGTTGTTGTTTATTTGAATTTGAATACCCTATATAATTCCATTATGAATTTTTTAAAGACACCGGGGACCCTTTTTGCAGGAGTTTTACTGCTCTTCCATCTCAATGTTCTGGGCCAGGAAATGGTGCCGCTGGACATAGATCTCCCTCAGCCGATGTTCATCGGTACACCACAGGACTTTGATGTTCCCAACCTCGAAAAACCCCTTGGGAAACCCCGTCCTTCATTTATGGCACCGGAAGGTACAGCCAATGTTTCGTTGAATAAATATGTTGAAAGTTCGGATAATAATCCGATCATCGGGAAAATTGAAGTGATCACCGATGGTGACAAGGAAGCAGTGGACGGTTCATTCGTGGAGCTGGCCCCCGGAAAACAGCACATAACCATCGATCTGGAAAAAAAACATACCCTTTATGCGATATTTCTCTGGCATTATCATCTGGAAGCCAGGGTGTATAGAGATGTGATCGTTCAGGTATCTGATGATCCGGATTTTATTATGGGAGTCACCACACTGTATAATAATGACCATGATAATTCTTCAGGAATGGGGGTTGGAGAAGATCTCCATTATGTGGAGACCCATGAAGGGAAACTGATCGATGCCAGGGGAGTGGAAGGAAGATATGTCCGGTTTTACAGCAATGGGAACAGTTATGACCGTGTAAATCATTATATTGAGGCAGCGGTTTATGGAAAGCCAATCCCATAGTTGTGAATAAATGGTTTGTCCTTTTTTTTATCATTGCGGGCCTCGCCCTGATGGTGCGCCTGGTTTCCCTGGAGATCCGCCCGATGCATACGGATGAAGCGGTCCATGCCGTTAAATTCGGCAGATTACTTGAAGAAGGTTATTACCGTTATGATAAAAATGAATATCACGGTCCTTTACTGAATTATCTCACCCTTATTCCTGCATGGTTTTTATCCCAGAAAGACCTTGCCGGGGTAAATGAATATACACTCCGGGTAATCCCTGCCATTTCGGGGACTGGCCTGGTGTTGCTGTTGCTGGCTGTCATCCGTTTCCTGAAAAGTGTAACCTGGATTTTTTCTGCCTTATTCCTGGGGATATCACCTGTGCTTGTGTTTTACAGCAGGTATTATATACAGGAGAGCCTGCTGGTGTTTTTTACTTGGGCAGCTCTGTTTTTTCTTTACCGCTGGATCGAATCAGGGAATAAAAAATGGGCCCTTCTCACTGGTTTTACCCTTGGAATGACGGTTGCCACCAAGGAAACCTGGATTATAGCGCTGGGCGGTATCCTTTTTTCGGCCATGGTTCTTTTTTTCACAGGAAGAAAAACGGGGATATTTCCAATGGCCCGTGCCCTGAACCTGAAAAATATGGGTTTGATGATGTTATCGGCGGCCATTGTCTGGATACTCTTTTATTCATCTTTTTTCAGCAATCTCCAGGGGCTGACCGATTCCATGGCCACTTACGCGAACTATATAAAAAAAGCCGGTGGTTTTGAAAAACATATTCATCCCTGGTATTATTATCTGCAGCTGCTGGCGTATGGCAGGAACGGCGGCTGGTTCTGGACTGAAGCTTTCCTCCTGGCCGCCGGATCCATCGGTTTTATTTTTGCACTGAGAAACCGGAATGATAAGGAAGGAATATTTTTCCTGTTTATCGCCCTGTTTTCCATATTCACCGCATGCGTTTATTCCATGTTACCCTATAAAACACCATGGAACCTGCTCACATCCTATACCGGATGGATCCTGCTTGCCGGATATGGCTGTGCGGAGGTCATACGGATTTCCCGGACAAAAACCAGCAGGTATCTGATCTGTTTCCTGATATTTTCCGGGGTAATCCACCTGGGCTACCAGACCTGGTTCCTGAATTATGAATATTATGCGGATGCCTCAAATCCCTGGGTGTATGGTCATACAGGGAGGGATATTTTCAGGCTTGTTGAAAAAGTGGAGGATATCTCCGGTACGCAACCTTCGGGAAAGGATATTCATATCGAGATCATTGCTGCCGGTCATGATTACTGGCCATTGCCCTGGTATTTTCGTGAATATCCGAATACGGGTTGGTGGGATCATGTGGATATGGTATCCCCCCCGGCACCGGTTATCATCGCGTCACCTGAATTCGGGACGGAGCTCCTCGAGAAGATATACGAAATACCCC
>JAGTVG010000203.1 GCA_018224645.1 Cyclobacteriaceae bacterium | reverse complement strand
GAACCGTTGTTGTTATTGCTTGACAGGATTACCGATATCAGGAATTTCGGAGCCATATCCCGGACAGCCGAGGGGCTTGGTTTTCATGCG
The DNA here is from genome assembly GCA_018224645.1 of Cyclobacteriaceae bacterium. Classification (GTDB taxonomy): domain Bacteria; phylum Bacteroidota; class Bacteroidia; order Cytophagales; family Cyclobacteriaceae; genus JAGTVG01. Next base: position 8,428 of record JAGTVG010000203.1, on the reverse strand, counting down.
ATCATCATACCTTCAAAGGGAGGTGCACTTATCAATCAGGAAGCCATGAATTCATCTGCAGGGGCTCTGGCACATATTCCTGTGTGCAGGGTAAAAAATCTGTCAGGTACCATCCAGTATTTACAGAATAACGGTATACGTGTGGTGGCCTGTACCGATAAAGGGGAAGAAATAATTTACCGGAAAAACCTGACCGGTCCCCTGACGCTCGTGCTCGGTTCAGAATCCGACGGGATCAGTGCTGAAATCCTGGCCGCCTGTGACGATGCAGTTAAAATACCTATGTTTGGAAAGATCCAGTCCTATAATGTGAGTGTGAGTATGGCCATTGCAGGCGCTGAGATCATCAGGCAGAGGATGTCATAACTCCGCACCAGATCTTAGGGATCGCATCAGATATATTTTTCCCCTTTATTTAGCCTGACATCCTTGATCATGGTCCTGAATTCATTTTCAAGGTCTTTTTTGCAGATCAAAAGGACATCCCCGCTATCAGCCACCAGGAAGCCATCCAGACCATAAGTCACCACGAGCTTATTCTTTTCTGCCAGAATCAAACTGTTTGTGGTTTCATAGGTAAGCACATTCGCCTCGATCACATTGTTGTTTGCATCTTTATCCCTGATCTCATATAATGAATTCCATGATCCCAGATCCGACCATCCGAAATCATCCAGGATCACAAACACGTTATCGGCCTTTTCCATCACCCCATAATCAATGGAGATCATTTTGAACTGTGAATAGGCCATATTGATCGATGCCTGTTCATTTTCCTTGAAAAAATCCTGGCTGATGTGTTCAAATGTTTCCGAAATCTCAGGCAGGAATTTTTCAAAAGCCGAAATAATGGATTTTACATTCCAGATAAATATCCCGGCATTCCAGACAAATTCGCCGCTTTCTACAAATTTTTTAGCCAGATCAAGTTGAGGTTTTTCCGTGAAGGTCTTTACTTTTTTAAATTCACTTCCATTGTCAATATGATACTGGATATAACCATAGCCGGTCTCCGGCCGGTTCGGCTTGATTCCCAGTGTGATCAGAATATCCTTTTCCTTCGCATGGTTGAGACTTTTCAAAATAGCCTCAATAAATATTTTTTCCTTGAGTATGGCGTGGTCAGAGGGTGTTACAACGATGGTAGCCTCCGGATCGTTCTTTGCGATCTTATAGGAAGCATAGGCAATACACGGAGCGGTATTTTTCCTGGAAGGTTCAAGAAGGATCTGGTGATCGTCCAGGTCAGGCAATTGTTCTTTGATGATCCCGAAGTAGTTTTCACTTGTAACGATATATATATTTTCCCTGGGACAAACGCTCTGAAAACGCTGGTATGTCAGCTGCAACAGGGATGATCCCACCCCGAGTACATCAAGAAACTGTTTGGGATTCTGATTCCGGCTGTAAGGCCAGAACCTGGATCCGATACCTCCTGCCATTATGACAACATAAAAATGATTATTCATTGACTATTAAATTTTAATCTCTTATTTTGATTGAACTTCAAGGGAATTAACAAACAACAAATATATTATTATTGAATGAATATCATTATTTTTGTGTCACTTTCTGCCACCTTCCCGTACAAATTTCCTGATTTACTTTCTAGGATATTCTCTTTACATTGTTAAATTTATAGAAGGTTCGAATTTTTGTTGGATAATAATGAATACATCAGCGTGATAACAAATCAAGTAGCTCCGGATAAGATAAAAATTACCCTGAAAGAGATTTTTGGTTACAATCAGTTCAGGGGAAATCAGGAAAAAATCATCAGAAACGTACTCACCCGGAAAAATAGTTTTGTGATTATGCCCACCGGCGCTGGCAAATCCCTATGTTACCAGTTACCTGCCATCATCATGCCGGGAACCGCAATTGTAATTTCTCCCCTGATCGCATTGATGAAAAATCAGGTTGATCAGATGAATGCCCTGAACATCAACGCGCAATTTCTTAATTCCACCTTGACCAAGTCAGAGGTCAACCGGGTAAAGAAAGACACCCTGGATGGAATCCTGAAACTGTTATATGTGGCACCTGAGTCTCTCACAAAGCCTGATAACATAAATTTTCTGAAACTTGCCAATATTTCCTTCGCCGCCATTGATGAAGCGCATTGTATTTCCGAGTGGGGTCATGATTTCAGGCCTGAATACAGAAGGATCAGGTCAATCCTCGAGGAAATTGGTGATGTACCGGTGATTGCCCTTACTGCAACGGCAACGCCCAAAGTTCAGCTTGATGTAAAAAAGAACCTGAGTATCGAGGATGCGGAGATCTTCAAGTCCTCCTTCAACCGTCCGAACCTGTACTATGAGGTAAGGCCAAAAACGCAGGTAAAAAAACAGTTGATAAAATACATCAAGGAGCATAAGGATAAATCAGGGATCGTATATTGTCTGAGCAGGAAAAAAGTGGAAGAAATTGCAGATTTTCTCAAGGTGAATGACATCAAGGCAGCGCCATACCATGCAGGGCTCGATGCCGATGTACGGAGAAAAAATCAGGATGATTTTCTGAATGAGGAGATCGAAGTGATCGTTGCCACCATCGCATTCGGAATGGGAATTGACAAACCTGATGTACGGTTTGTGATCCATTATGATACGCCGAAATCCCTCGAAGGTTATTATCAGGAAACCGGCCGTGCGGGCAGGGACGGGCTGGAAGGCAATTGTATCCTGTTTTTCAGTTATAAAGACATCATAAAACTTGAAAAATTCAACAAGGATAAATCCGTCACGGAAAGGGAAAATGCCAGGGTCCTATTGGAGGAAATGGCCTCCTATGCGGAATCGGCGGAATGCCGCAGAAAACAGCTTCTGCATTATTTCGGAGAGGTTTTTAATACACAGGAATGCGGAAAATCCATGTGGTGTGACAGTTGCAGGTTCCCTGTTGAAAAATTCGACGGGAAGGAATATGCCATACTTGCCATTGAAGCCGCCCAACAGACCAAGGAAAGATTCGGCATCAGCCATCTTTCACATGTTTTGCGGGGAAAAGATGATCAATATGTTTTAAGCTATAAGCACAATAAACTGCCAATTTTTGGAAAAGGGAAAAATCATGATGATATTTTCTGGCAGAATATTATACGAACCATTACCATCAATGGTTATCTGGAAAAAGATATAGAAAATATAGGAACACTAAAAGTCACTCAAAAAGGAAGAGAATATTTAAAAAACCCGACATCTATTATGGTATCTGAAAAACATGACTTCACTTCAGATGAGGAAGACGAGGGAACAGATAATCAACCTCTGGAAGGAGCAGCCTATGACGATACATTGTATCATATCCTTCGATCGATCAGGAAAAAAGTGGCTAAAGAAAAAGGATTGCCCCCATATGTTATTTTTCAGGACCCTTCTCTGGAAGAAATGGCAACTACTTATCCGACAACATCCGAGGAATTATCCCGGGTGAATGGAGTTGGCCGCGGCAAGGTGGAAAAATTCGGAATGCCATTTATTGAAGCCATTAAAGAATATGTGGAAGACAACGATATCACGACAGCCAAGGATGTAGTCATAAAAAGTGCCGGGAATAAATCAAAAATCAAAATCTATATCATTCAGCAGATCGACAGGAAAATAGACCTGGAAGAAATTGCTGAATCAAAAGACCTCAATTTTGAGGAACTGCTGGATGAAATGGAACAGATCATTTATTCGGGGACTAAACTGAACATCGATTATTACATCAGCGAGTATCTTGATGAAGACCGGTGCAACGAAATATTCCAATATTTTTTAGCTGCGGAAAATGACAGCATTGAGGATGCGCTGGACGAACTCGGCGATGAAGGATATGAGGAGGAAGAACTTAGACTGGTAAGGATTAAGTTTTTATCCGAATACGCAAACTGATTTTTTATTTTAAATTTTTTCCGATTTTATGAATGTTTTAATTATTGGTTCGGGCGGCCGTGAGCATACCCTCGCCTGGAAGATCCGGCAAAGTCCTCAATGTGAACGGTTATATGTTCTGCCGGGAAATGCCGGAACCACGTCTATTGCCGAAAATCCAGGCCTGGATCCATCGGATTATGATCAGCTCAGGGATTTCATCCTGAGAAATAAGGTGGATCTGGTGGTGGTGGGCCCCGAAGCTCCCCTTGTCGATGGGATCCGGGATTATTTCAATTCGGATGCCCGGCTGCGCAGGGTTTTGTTTATCGGACCCGGCAGGGAAGGTGCCATGCTGGAGGGGAGCAAGGATTTTGCCAAACAATTCATGAACAGGCACCGGATACCTACCGCCGCATCCGCTACATTTACGCCAGCCCAGTATAACGACGCCATACAACGGATACAGCAGGGTTCCACACCCGTGGTGGTAAAAGCCGATGGGCTCGCCGCCGGAAAGGGGGTGATCATCTGTGAAACCAGGGAGGAAGCTGAAAAGGCCATCATCGATATCCTGCTGAAAAACCAGTTCGGGGAAGCAGGCAATAAGGTGGTCATTGAAGAATTCCTGGAGGGAATTGAAGTCTCTGTTTTTCTGCTTACCGATGGCAGGAATTATGTTGTCTTTCCCGAAGCCAAAGATTATAAAAGGATTGGCGACAATGATACGGGTCCGAATACCGGTGGAATGGGTTCCGTGTCGCCTGTAATTTTTGCTGATCCTTCCTTCATGAAAAAAGTCGAGGAAAGGATCATCAAACCCACGATCGAAGGGCTGAAAGAGGAAAAAATCGATTTTACCGGTTTTATATTTCTTGGCCTGATGAATGTCAGCGGTGATCCCTATGTTATTGAGTATAATGTCAGGATGGGTGATCCCGAATCCCAGGTGGTGATCCCGAGGATCAATAATGATTTTATCGACCTCCTGGCGGCGGCGGCAAAAGGGCGGCTGGAAGGATATAAAGTGGATGTAACCGGCAAAACGGCGGTCACGGTCGTGCTCGCTTCCGGGGGATATCCGGGATCATACGAAAAAGGAAAAGTGATTCTGGGACTTGATAAGGTAAAAAAAACTATCGTTTTTCATGCGGGAACCGGCACCGGTCAGGATGACAGTATCATTACCCGGGGGGGACGGGTGCTGGCAGTCACCGGGATGGGAGAAAACCTGAAGGAGGCGCTGGAATTGACTTATTCGGAAGTAAAAAATATTCATTGGGAAGGAATGCAGTACCGGAAGGATATAGGCCGGGACCTGCTGGAACTGGAGAAGTAGCAGTTTCATGTTTTTTGTGTTATTTTTATAGAATTATAAAGCCCATAATTAATTGAGGAGCAGATTTAATGACAACGTGTGGATCGTGTATTTCCAAAGTCGATAAAAATACCATTCCAGGATGCAGGAACAACGGGGGTTGTGTGACCGATGGATGTGATAAGTTAAGTACATTCGACTGGCTTGCCGATATGGAATCACCCGGTTTACAGGATTTTGATGTGGTGGAAGTAAGATTTAAATCGGGAAGAAAAGAATTTTTCAAAAATACAGGACATCTCGTATTGTATCCCGGGGATCCTGTGGTGCTCGATGTACCCAATGGCCATCATATAGGGTATGTATCCATGCAGGGTGAACTGGTAAGGCTCCAGATGCTCAAGAAAAAGGTAGACAATGATGAAAACATCCGGGGCATATACAGGATTGCGACACAACGTGATCTTGAAAAATTTGAAGAAGTAAAAAAACGGGAAATGCCCGCCATGTACCGGACCCGGGAGATCATCCTCAATCTTGGCCTCGCCATGAAACTGACCGACGTTGAATTCCAGGCAGATAACACCAAGGCCACCTTTTTCTATTCCGCTGAAGACCGTGTCGATTTCAGGGAATTGATCAAGGTTCTTGCCGGTGAATTTAAAATAAGGGTTGAAATGCGGCAGATCAGCCTCCGGCAGGAAGCCGGACGTCTGGGGGGGATAGGTTCCTGTGGAAGGGAATTATGCTGCTCTACCTGGCTATCCGATTTCAAGAGCGTGTCTACAACAGCCGCCCGCTATCAGAATTTATCCCTGAACCCGGGCAAACTGAGCGGGCAGTGCGGAAGGCTGAAATGCTGTCTCAATTATGAACTGGATACCTACATGGATGCACTCGAAGGCATCCCGGAACTTGAAAGACCCTTACTTACCGAAAAAGGAGAAGCCATTCTCCAGAAGACAGATATTTTCAAGAAGATCATGTGGTTTGGTTATGAAAAAGAAAGTACCTGGATCTCTGTTCCTGTGAGCAGGGTTAAGGAGATTCTGGAATGGAACAAAAAAGGCAATAAACCGGCCACCCTGCTGGAGGATGTCAGTAGCGAAATGGAAGATACCACCAGGGCATTAAATACTGACCTGGAGGAACTCGACAGGAAATTCAGGGGAAAGAAGAAAAAGAGGAAAAAGAATTTCAGAAACAAATCAAGAAAGAATAAGAATAAGCAATAATGTTCAAAGATCATTTTTTAGGGTTGATTCTTATTGTTTTGTTCCTGGGAATCTCCTGTAATGAAGACAGGGTTTTTGAGAAAAATGTAAAAATAAAAGACCGGATCTGGAGTATTCAACAACCGGCAACCTTTCAGTTTTCAATTCAGGATACGCACTATCCCTATGATTTTTATTTTAACCTGAGAAATTCCATCCTTTATCCTTACCAGAATATCTATCTCAATTATTCCCTGATGGATACACTGGGAAATATTTTCAAGTCCGACCTCGTGAATATCAGATTATTCGACAGCAAAACGGGAGAACCGCTTGGCGACGGGATGGGTGATATTTTCGATCATCAGTACCAGGTGATCGACAATTACAGGTTCAATAATCCGGGGGTTTACCGGATGAGGATCAACCACTATATGCGGCCCGATTCACTTCCCGAAATCATGTCGGTGGGCCTGCGGATAGAAAGTGATGAGGAATGAAACTGCAGGCCTGAAGGTCAGATCCAGATGTAAAAACTCTATATGGATTGTGTGCCAGTGACGGGTACAAAAACGGTAGGAACGGATTAAAACTTAACTTAACGCTAAATAGCCTCCGGAAAGCTTACTGGCCAAATAGAATTTACTTCACCGAAGCCGTCCCCCCGTCTGAAACATGCTGAACCATTCATGGCTTTCACTTTCATGAACTGCAATTTCGGATGTTCATCCTCCTTTCCATTTGAAAAAAATCAATATAAGACATGGGAGGAAACTGATCATAATGACAGCGATATATAACAACGTGCATGAAGATTCAGCAGGTTCCCTTTCGCTTCTGATTTGAATCATCCTTATCGATCTTTATTTTTAAAAAATTCAGATTTTCCCAGGTAACAATACATGATATCTCTGTCAGATCTGAATAAAATGTTTGTTTAATATTTCTGAATAAATATGCCCGAATTGAACATAACACCATCTTCTAAGTTCCTTTAATTCTTCAGTCAGAAGTATACCTATTGCTTTGGAAAGTTCTTTTTCAAAAAGGTTGCCATCAAAGCTCACCTTTATCAATATGGTTTTGACATAATCCAGAATTGTCATAACACTTATATTTTTATTAAAAAATAACTTGCAGATTATTATATCCATACTATTTTGCCAGCCGAACCTGTGCAGATCCTAGAATATAATTTCCTTCATATACGATTACCGTGTAAATTCCTGCTTTTAATTTACCGGTAGGTTTGAAGCTTATATTAACACGTTCCCGGGACACGGATGTCAGGGAATTGTCATTGCTGGCGTTCAATTTTAAAGATTCGGTATTGATGGTAGTTTGTTGGTTTCCATTAATACTTCCACCTTCAGGATTCTGCAGTACAATCCGGAAAAATTCAGTGTTTACATTCCCCGAATATTCCACAGGCATGTTAAAACTTACCGTAACCTGATTGGTTCTGGATGATTTTACCGTGAGTTTATGATTCCGTTTTTTTAAGGTTTCGATGCGGAAATTACCTGCCACATTATCCACGAGCCGGTTGACTTCATGGGCGTTTAACTGATTTGTAAGTAATTCATTTTCCTTTGATAATTCAGAAATTCTGTTCTTAAGATTTCCCACTTCCGCTGAAAGGTCAGAATTTCTGGATGTAAACTCCTTAACAAGTTCATTCAGATCATCCCGTATTTTTTTAATGGCCTCATTTTCTTTTTTCAGGTTTACCAGGCCCGCGTTCTCTCTAACAAGTTTGTTGATTGTCCTTTCCCGGGTTAAAAGATTTTCACTGGCATCATTAAGATGTTTATCCAGCTCCTTATTTTTTCCCAGAAGTGATGCAACTTCATTCTTAAAATCCCTAATCTGTTTGCCCAGATCAAGTTTTTCAGATAAAAGATTTTCACTTTTCAATCTTTCATTGTTAAGATCGGTTTCTTTTTGATTGTTTACCTTAAAGAAATAACCCACCGAAATCAATGATAGAAATAACAATACAGTGGCAGCCACTGCAATTGTCTTAATGGTTCGAT
>JAGTVG010000202.1 GCA_018224645.1 Cyclobacteriaceae bacterium | reverse complement strand
TTCTCTATGTCTATAATGAGATTACCTATGACAGATTCCATACACGTCATGACCGTATCTACAGGTTGCTGGAGAATGAAATGGAATATACCAAGGGTTTGACACTGCCATATCTTACGGAAAATTTCCCGAGATTGAAAGATGCCGGAAACGCTGGTGATGTTAAAGGAAAAATGGAAAACAGTTCCCCCTGAGGCTGAACTGAATTATTTTTTTGCAGATGATGAAATAAACAGGCAATATGAATTTGTGATCCAAACCGGCAGCCTGGCTACCTATTTTTCAATCCTGGCAATGATCCTCTCATGTCTTGGATTGCTTGCGATGATCATGTTTGTCATCAACAGAAGGATCAAGGAGATCGGAATACGAAAGGTTGTGGGTGCCTCACTCGGAAATATACTCAACCTGTTTACATTGCAATATGTTAAATGGATCCTTTTTTCGCTTATCCTGGCTGCACCGGCCGCATTATTTGTCATGAATAAATGGCTTGAAAATTTTGCCTACAAAACCATCATAAGCTGGTGGATATTTGCCCTGGCCGGATTATTGGCCATATCCATTGCACTGATCACCATCGTATGGTTCACCTGGCGGGCGGCGATCCAAAACCCCGTGGATGTATTGAGGTATGAATAGGACCGGGTTACCTGCATCACCGGATGTGCATCGGGATGCTGATTCTGTACGACAAATAGAAGTCAGCCCGAAAAATTCATATTTTTTTCACCCAACTTCGCCGATCGCCGATTATGATCATGGCGCAATCGCAGCGCGAAATGGGCCTGACGGTAAGATCGGATCGCCGTAACTTATTTTATTGAAAATAAATTAGATTCATGAATTTGGGTTTCTATTTTAGAAGTAATTTATGAATATCAGGGTTAACCTGTTTTCATCTTCAGTGGCAATGATAATTATAATTTTCCTCCGTAACCTGATATCCTGGCAGGTTGTGTTTTTGATATCCAAACCAAAATCACTATTTTATTAAAAAATTACCTCTCAAATCAGAGCGAAATGCCTGAATGATGTTCCTGAATATTTATTTTATGATTTTCATGAAATCAATATAAAAAAATGAATTTAACCAATGCCATCATCATTTTCATGGTTTCTTCTGTTGTTATCGGGTTTGCCGGGTCACGTTTAACGAAGTCGGCCGACAGGCTTGCCGATCTTACCGGCATCGGAAAGGCCCTGATGGGCGAGATATTCCTGGGCGTGATTACTTCATCATGCGGTCCGCAGTTTACATTTCCAGCAATACTTTGCTTTCTGCAAGCTTAATGGGTGCGGTATTTACAGCCTTATCCACCTCGTTGCCTGAACTCATGGTAACGATATCAGCAGTCAGGCAGAATGCCCTGGCCCTGGCTGTAGGCAACATTGTCGGCGGAAACACATTCGATGTCCTTTTTATTTCTTTTTCCGATGTGGCATACCGGGAAGGTTCCATTTTTCATACATTCAATGAAAGCCATTTTTTTATTTTTATCATCACCATCATCATGACCTCGATTCTGGCTTTGGGTCTTTTATTCCGTCAACGTCACGGATTTGCCGGGATAGGCTGGGAAAGCCTCTGGATCATCCTGGTTTTCCCCGGAGGCTATACCGCCCTTTTTATTATGTTTTAACCACGATTATTCATAAGTTAAGGCCGTATTTCCCGGATCGATCCTGACTTTTTCGATACCGAGCATCAACATGAACGGCCAGATCAGGTCAAGCCATTGAGCAGCGATGAATAAAGCACCCAGGGAGGGCCTTTGATCGATAGTTTTGGCGACAAATATAGAAAAATGCAGAATTCATTATTGAGTGGGGACATATAAAAGGAAATTATGCTTATATATGTATATTGTAATGAATGATAAAAACAGCTGAAAAATCATGAAAAAGATATTTATTACAATTATTATCCTGTTATTATTCGGCATAAAGGTGAATCTTAACGCTCAGGAAATTGTGGCATCCGGAGCTCAGCTGGAAAAACTTTCCGGTGGATTTTCCTTTACCGAAGGTCCTGCCTCCGACACGGACGGGAATGTTTTTTTTACCGACCAGCCCAACGACCGTATCCTGCAATGGAGTACCGATGATATTTTAACCACATGGATGAAACCAAGTGGCCGGTCGAATGGTCTTTCTTTTGATAAAGAGGGTAATTTATGGTCATGTGCAGACGAAAATAATCAATTGTGGAAAATCGGCCCGGGAAAAGAGGTGGAGGTTATAGTCGAGGGGTATAACAATAAACTTCTTAACGGACCGAATGACCTCTGGATCACTCCGGCCGGAGGCGTCTATTTTTCAGATCCTTACTATCAGCGGCCCTGGTGGGATCATAAGGAAATGCCCCAGAACTGTCAATGTGTATATTACCTGTCCCCGGATGGAAGCAAATTGAATCGCGTGGTTGATAATTTGCAACAGCCCAATGGGATCATCGGCACACCGGACGGGAAAATATTGTATGTTACGGATATCAAGGATAATAAAACCTATTCCTATACTGTCCGGAAAGACGGTTCGTTGACTGCCGCTGAATTATTTTGTGAAATGGGTTCGGATGGCATGACCATTGATGATCAGGGTAACCTCTACCTGACGAACAAGGGTGTATTTGTTTTTAATAAAAAAGGCGAACAGATCAAGCATATTGAGGTGCCGGAATCCTGGACAGCAAATGTATGTTTTGGAGGAAAGGATAAACAGAGCCTGTTCATCACGGCAAGCAAAGGATTGTACAGGATCAGGCTGAATGTTAAGGGGGTGGGGAGCCAGTAGGGGTTATGAATTATGAATGATGGATATTGAATATCGAATAACCAGGATACTGAAAAACCGAATCGAAGATGAGGAAGCGGTTAACGGAAAAGATCAATATTTGAAATGTGGGATTTAAAGCCAGGGTACATCAGTCGAAAGTGAATAGCGTTTCAGAAAAAGGATTAAGATCACCGATAAAGGAAGCGACAGAAGGTTCTATTTGTCCGAATTGAAATTATAGGTAGCAAGTTAACCCCGATTATTCATAAATTTTTTTAAAATGGAATGCCAATTGTATGTAACTTAATTATATTCAATAAAATACGTGACGTCCCGATAAAATCGGAACGAAATTTATGAATTTTTCGGGTTAATTTACATACTGGTCATTTCACGGATTCTGGCTTTTATTTTTTCCCAACGGTCGTCCCCCATCCTGGCCCCATAAACTTCAACCACATTTCCTCCGATCAGGGAAGCGATATTGCCACAGGTTAGCAGGGGGAGATTGTTAACAAGTCCATATAAAAAACCTGATGCATAAAGATCTCCGGCCCCGGTGGTATCCTTTAACACTGCCTGTATGCCCTCAATCTTAACTACTTCATTACCTCGTTTGATCCAGGAGCCTTTCTTGCCGATTTTGACCACGGAAATGTCACACCATTGACTGATCTGGTGCAGGGCAGGTTCAGGAGATTTCCCTGTAAGGGATTTTGCTTCCTCTTCATTGGCAAATACGATATCCACGTATTGCTCTAGAATATCGACCAGAAAATCCTTGTTGGAGTCCACCATATTATAACTTGCCATATCCATAGAAATTTTCAGCCCGCAATTTTTGGCCATGGCTACAGCATGTGTGATGAGGTGATGATTCTGAACCAGGTATCCCTCTATATGAAGATAATCATACCCTGAAAAATGTTTTTCATTGATATCCCCGGCTGATAATTCAATCGCTGCGCCCAGATAGGTGGCAAAAGTCCTTTCGGCATCCGGTGTAAGCAGGGTAATGGCCGTACCGGTCTGATTAATACCATACAGGAGAACCGGATTAACTTTTCGGGATATCATTTCCTCCCGGAAAAGTTCCCCATAGGGATCATGGCCAATTTTGCCGATATACCCGCATCCTATGCCCAGGCAGGCCAGTCCGTCAATGGTATTGGAAGCAGAACCTCCGGCTGCTACCTGGAACTTATGTGATTTTGTGGCCTCCAGGATATGTGAAGCCTTTACGGCATCAACCGGAACCATACTGCCTTTAGGAAGCTGGAAAGTTTGTAAAAGGCTGTCATCTTCAATATTAATGATCAGATCGACAAGGGCGTTTCCCAATCCCAGAATTTTAATCATGAGTATTTAATTAGGCCGCAAATATAAAAAGTTGATTCCAATATATGTGCAGATCCATTTAATTGGTTTGAATTTCCCAGATCAGATCAGGAAAATCCGTGATGATGCCATCTACGCCCATTTCAATCAGTTCCTGCATTTCCTTAGGATCATTCACCGTCCAGGGAATTACTTTTATTCCCTTTTCATGCAGCCATTCCACTTTTTTTGGTTTAAGATGTTTATAATACGGACTGAATATCTCCGGATAAAAACCCAGGATTTCCATAACTCTTTCGGGATCCTGTTCCTTTTCCTCAAGGGCACTCAGACGGACACCAGGATATTTTTCATGAAAATATTGAAGCACACGGAAATCAAATGACTGGATGGTTACCCTTTCCCAGGGTAAATAGGCATCAATGGTAGTGTAGACAATATCAGAAAAGGTTTTAAAATCAGGATGAAATATCCCTTCCCAATCCGGACTGGATTTTATCTCAATGTTATAATGGATTTCATTTCTCATTTCATCCCGGCAATATCTTTCAGCCAACCTGATTACGTCTGTCAAAAGGGGTTTTTGAACAGGTATCTTTTCCTGGTCGGGGAAATCTTCATTTCCAAGCGAACCGCAGTCAAAGGATTTGATTTCCTCATAGGTAAAATTGAAAAGGTTATAGTTTTCCTGCTCATCCGGTGAAATTGTTTTTCCATCGGGAGTAAGGCATATTCCGGAAGAAAACCAGGGCTCATGGGAAACTACCACCTGTAAATCCCTGCTGATTACAACATCCAGTTCCAGTGTTTTTACACCCAGCGACAGTGCATTAGTAAAAGCCGGAAGAGAATTTTCAGGGAGCAATCCGCGGGCGCCGCGATGACCCTGCCAATCGAAATCCTGTGATTTCAGCATAATCGGAAGTAGTAAACAGTAAAACAAGAATAGCTTAAACATGATCAATCAATTAGAAAATTAAGATCCCTTAACTGATCAGGTATCCAGCCTGCAGCTTCTGCATTCAGTATTGGTTTGAAATACTTCATTTCTGACCAGAATCATAAAAATATCAAAACACAAATATACATCGCATAATGTCACCAGTTATGCCAGGAATTAATTTTTCAATCTCATTTAGGAAAAGAAAACAAATTCTGGATATATTGTAAGACACTTGTTTATCCGGATTTGATAATAAAAATCAAATTGAAATGGCGATCATTCAATTACAACTTAGCAAAAATCTTTACATAAGGGATCCTCAGGAAACAGAACTGGGGAAAAAGAAAAATTCGAGGCATGGATTTCCTGCCAGGATTTCTCACAAAGCATCAGGATCATACAGAATCCACTGAAAAAAGAAAACGCCGCATTTTAACCGGCGTTTTATACCCTGTTTCGGAATGACGTTTATTTGATTTCCCAGTAAGAATCACCAAGTAACAGCGATTCAAGGTTCCCCTCGCCTTTTACTTCGATTTCATGATTGATCTGGTAAACTACCCTTTCATCATAGGATGGTCGTTCGATGGCCTGAATAATACCCATGGGTCTGGGCAATGCTTCATTGTAGGTCATGTTGGATAGAATGAAAGCAAGGGTCGAATCCTTTTCATCATGGACCAGCAGATCATTCACCGAATATTCCCCATGGTCAATGGAAACCACTTCCGGGGTATAGCCGTTGAGCCGGATGCCTTTATCTGATTTTACCCCGAATACAAGGGGTTTACCATGATCAAGCCACACGGTGGAATCTCCCCGGGTTTCCTTATTGGTATATTTATCAAAAGCTCCATCATTATAGATCCGGCAGTTGGTGTATATTTCAATAAAGGCCACTCCCTTATGCCTGGCCGCCCGTTCGAGGAGACCCTGCAGTTCCTGCCGGTCCTTGTCATGTCCCCGTGCCACAAAAGTAGCACCCGAACCCAGGGCAAGAGAAACGGGATTGAATGGATCATCCAGAACGCCCAGGGGAGAGGATTTGGTGATTTGCCCACGATGTGAAGTGGGTGAATATTGCCCTTTTGTCAGGCTGTAAACTTCATTATTGAACATGAGGATATTCAAATCGACATTCCTGCGGCAGGTATGAATAAAATGATTTCCTCCGATACTCATGTTATCCCCATCACCCGTAACCACCCATACGCTCAGGTCGGTCCGTGCAATTTTCAGTCCGGTTGCTATGGCCAGTGCCCTCCCGTGAATGGAATGGAAACCATAGGTATCCATGTAGTATGGAAATCTTCCGGAACAGCCGATCCCGGAAACAAAAACGATCTTTTCTTTTGGTATCCCCAGATCGGGCATGATCCGTTGAACCGGAGACAAGACCGCATATCCTCCGCATCCGGCACACCATCTTACATCCACATCAGGTTTAAAGTCCTTGGGTGAATATACTATCCCGCCTGAATGAGGTTTTTCAATGATTTCATCGATGAGCGTTTTCATGTCTTTATTTCTCCTTTTGATTTAACAGTTCAACAATCTTCTCTTCTATTTCCGCGGCTTTGAAGGGAATTCCCTGCACCTTGTTAAAACCGATGACCGGAACAAGGAACTTAGCCTGTATGATCATTTTCAGTTGTCCCATGTTCATTTCCGGGATCAGGATCCTCTTGAAACTGTAGAGGATCTCACCCAGGTTTTCCGGGAAGGGATGGATATATTTCAGGTGAACAAAGGAAATGTTCTTTCCTTCAGAAGACAGTTTATCATAAGCGGTTCTGGCTGCACCGTAGGTGCTTCCCCAGCTGAGGACCAGGAGATCCCCCTGCTTTTCGCCATGAACAACCGCCCTGGGAATATCACCGGAAATCCTATCGGTTTTTTCTTTTCTGAGTTCAACCATTTTCTGGTGATTCAACGGATCCTGACTCACCTGGCCTGTAATATCTTCCTTTTCAAGCCCGCCGATCCGATGTTCCAGTCCCTGTACTCCGGGTATGGCCCACATCCTGGCGAGGGTTTGGGGATCCCTTTTATAAGGGCTGTAATTTTCCGGATCAGTTGTAAATTCTGGTTTCAGATCCGGTAATTCGCTCATATCCGGGATGCGCCATGGTTCAGTAGCCTGTCCGATGTAGCCATCGGTCAGCAGGATCACAGGCGTCATGTATTTCAGTGCAATCCTGGCCGCCTCGAGCGTCATATAAAAACAATCTGAAGCCGAAGCCGCAGCAAGAACCGGAAGGGGGGCTTCACCATGCCGGCCAAACATGGACTGTAAAAGATCTCCCTGTTCAGGTTTGGTAGGCAGGCCTGTCGAAGGACCTCCTCTTTGAACATTAACAATGATAAGCGGCAGTTCTGTGATCACCGCCAGGCCAATGGCTTCCGTTTTCAGGGATAAACCCGGCCCGCTGGTCGTTGTGGCCGCAAGGCTTCCGCCGAATGCAGCACCTATGGCACTCGTGATCCCTGCAATTTCATCTTCAGCCTGCAGATGGCGGACTCCATACTTTTTATATCCTGAAATGGCATGAAGGATCTCGGAAGCAGGCGTGATCGGGTATGATCCGAGAAAAAGTGGCAGATCTGCTTTTCTTGAGGCAACGACAAGACCCAGGGCCACAGCCTGATTCCCAGTGATGTTTCTGTATTTTCCGGGGCCTAATTTGGACCTTTCGATTTTATATTGTTTTGTAAAATCCGGGTTTTTACGGGCAAAATTCCATCCTGCGTTGAGCACCCTTACATTTGCCAGAATAATATCCTCCTGACCCTTGAACTTTTTATTGAACCAGTCAACTGTTGGTTCTATGGGTCTGTTAAACATCCAGTAGGTGATTCCCAGGGCGAAAATATTTTTGGTTTTCCTTACCAGTTTCGGAGGTGCATTGAGATCGGCAAGTTCCGCCTTTATTTCTCCGATCATATCGATCGCATAAACCTTGAACTTTTCAAGGGACTTGTCTTCCAGCGGATTTTCACTATATCCCGCCAGTTTTAAATTTTTATCATCAAAACCATCTTTATTGGCAATAATGATCCCCTTCTCCCTGAGATTTCCCAGGTTCACCTTCAGAGAGGATGCATTCATCACTACCAGAACATCGATGAAGTCACCTGACGTATTGATATTCTTCTTTCCAAAATGAACCTGAAAGGCACTCACGCCATACAGGGTCCCTTCCGGCGCCCGGATTTCGGATGGATAATCCGGAAAAGTATTGACCTCGTTTCCAGCAAATCCGGAAGTATCCGAAAACTGGGTTCCAATAAGCTGCATACCATCTCCTGAATCTCCGGCAAACCGCACAGTCACGTCGTCCAGGTATTCAACAAATTTTTCCATGGTTTTATAGTTTTAAATAAACTTTATGCTACCAAAAAAGAAAAAGAGCACATCATCCAATCAAATTGAATCCAGGATGTGCTCTTTTTCAATTAAATTATAAAAATAGTTATAATTTATAATAAGTCAATGCTTTCATATACTGAGCACGTTCAAAAGCACTCGGTTCTGTTGTTTTCTGCTGGCTCATGGCACCAATCATTTCAGTAACCGACTGATATTCATTTTGCTCCATCCATTCCACCAGGTGATTTTCCATATTCTGGATATGGAAAATTCCATGTTTCAACAAAGCGGAACAAACCATGGTGACATTGGATCCTACCAGAAGCATTTTAACCACATCGACGCCGGTATGGATCCCGCTTGTAGCCGCAAGATCCCCCGCAATTTTATCTTTTAATATGGCAATCCAGCGCATGGGCAATCTCATGGCATGTGAGGTGCTTAAAATCACATTGGGTTTTACCTCAAATTCCTCCAGATCGATATCAGGCTGATAAAAACGGTTGAAAAGTACAAGTGCATTTGCGCCTGCATCATCCAGCCTATGCGCCATATTGGCCATGTTTGAGAAAAACGGGCTCAATTTAATGGCAACAGGCACATCTATAGCCGATTTAACTGCTCGGAGGATATCAATGTAGGTTTGTTCCACATTCCCACCTGAAAGGTTAAGATCAGTTGGGATATAATAAACGTTCAATTCGATTGCATCGGCTCCGGCTTTTTCCATCTCCCTGGCATATTCAGTCCACCCTCCCAGCGTGCTTCCGTTCAAACTGGCAATGATTGGAATTTTCACTGCTTCCTTCGCTTTCCGGATTTGATCCAGGTATTCTTCAGGACCCAGTTTATATTCTTCCTGTTCCGGGAAATACGAAAGTGATTCCGCGAAACTTTCAGTACCCTGGGTAGTATGATAATGTAATTCATGCTGTTCGAGCCGGATCTGTTCTTCGAACAGTGAATGTAATACGACCGCCCCGGCTCCGGCATCCTCCATCATCTTGATGTTCTGGATATATTCAGAAAGCGGGGAGGCGGATACTACGATCGGTGATCTCAATGTCATTCCCAGGTATTTTGTTTTCAGATCCATATCTATAAATTTTTCAGTTTTCGATTTAATTAAACACAAAGATTAGATTTTTTCAACAGGTTCTTCAAATTTTTTATCCGCAAGATATTTGTAGTAGTTCCATCTGGCCTGTGCATTCTCTTTTGCCATTTCAAAATATTGTTTAGCCAGGGTGGGCTTACTCTTGGTAAGCATCTTGAACCTGTTTTCCATCATCATATAATCTTCGATGCTTACATTCGGCCGAGGTCTTGAATCCAGGGTTAACGGATTTTTGCCTTCCTTGAGCAGATCCGGGTTAAAGCGGTACAGGATCCATTGTCCTGATTCTACTGCCGCCTTCTGGTTTTTCAAAGGTTCCGACATGTCAATACCATGGGCAATACAATGCGAGTATGCAAGGATAATTGATGGTCCCTGGTATTTTTCAGCCTCGATGAATGCCTTGAGCGTTTGTTCATCCTTGGCACCCATGGCCACCGTGGCTACATAAACATTGTTGTAAGACATGGCCATCATGCCAAGATCCTTTTTAAAAGTCGCTTTACCACTGGCCGAAAATTTAGCAACGGCACTCAGCGGGGTGGCCTTGGATGTCTGACCTCCGGTATTTGAATATACTTCCGTATCCAGTACGAGAATGTTTACATTCTTGCCCGTGGAAATCACATGATCCAATCCACCATATCCGATATCATATGCCCAGCCATCACCTCCGATGATCCAGACGCTTTTCTTGACCAGGTAATCTACAATGTTCTGCAGACGTCTGGCCTTCCCGGATTGGATAGTTTTCAATTTTTCCTTTAAAACCGAAACTCTTTTTCTCTGTTCGAAAATATCCGCTTCATCGATCTGGTTTGCTTCAAGGATGTTTTTAACGAGATCCTCCCCGATCTCACCGGCCAGATCCTTCAGCAGGGACCTGGCAATCATATCCTGCTGGTCAATGGCCAGCCTGAATCCCAGACCGAATTCAGCATTATCTTCAAAGAGGCTGTTCGACCAGGCCGGGCCACGGCCATCATGATTGGATGTCCAGGGCGTTGTCGGTAAATTTCCTCCATAGATGGAAGAGCAACCGGTTGCATTGGCCACAATGGCCCGGTCCCCAAACAGTTGGGATACAAGTTTTACATAAGGTGTTTCACCACATCCGGAACAGGCTCCTGAAAATTCAAACAGGGGTTGCTGCAACTGCTGTGTTCGGATACTGTCGGTACTGATCAGGTTACGGTCCAGGTCGGGGATAGAGAGGAAGAAATCCCAGTTGATGGCTTCCTGTTCGCGCAGCAGATGCTGAGGTTCCATGTAAAGCGCCTTTTTACTCTTATCAAGTTTGTTTTTCGCCGGACAAACCTCGATACAAACGCCACAACCGGTACAATCCTCGGGAGCCACCTGAATGGTATACTTAAAATCCATTTCCTTGAACTCCTTATTCCTGGGTTCATCCGATTTGAAGGTGGCCGGTGCATTTTCAAGATATTTTTTATCATAAACCTTGATCCTGATGGTAGCATGAGGGCAGACCATGGCACACTTTCCACACTGGATGCATGTTTCTTCATCCCAGACCGGGATCTGCAGCGCAATATTCCTTTTTTCATATTTTGTCGTACCGGTTGGATAGGTCCCATCGATGGGGAATACGCTGACAGGCAGTTCGTCCCCGCGTCCGGCAATGATCTCACCGAGCACCTTCTTCACGAATTCCGGTGAATCTTCCGGGACAGGGGGTTTCAGCTTAAGCTTGCCGACCGGTGATTTTGGCACTTCCACCTCAAATAAATGTTCGAGGGAGTGATCGACAGCCTTGAGGTTCATGTTAACGATCATTTCCCCTTTCCGGCCGTAGGTTTTCCTGATCGAATCCTTGATCGCCTCAATGGCTTCATCTTTGGGCAGGATGCCGGATATGGCGAAGAAACATACCTGCATTACGGTATTGATCCTCCGTCCCATTCCACTGTCTTCAGCCACTTTCTGGGCATCAATGGTATACACTTTCAGGTTCTTATCGATGATCTGCTGCTGGATCGAGATGGGTATACTTTCCCAGATCTCCTCTTTCGGATATGGGGAATTGATCAAAAAGGTACCTCCTTTCACGAGATACTGGACCATGTCATACTTTTCCAGAAAAACGGACTGATGACATGCAACAAAATTAGCCTTCGTGATCAGGTAGGGAGCCCGGATATTATTGGGTCCGAACCGCAGGTGTGAAGTAGTTACCGATCCTGCCTTTTTAGAATCATATACGAAATATCCCTGTGCATAATTAGGTGTGTTTTCGCCAATGATCTTGATCGAGTTTTTATTTGCCCCAACCGTACCATCAGATCCGAGTCCGTAAAACATCGCCCTGACCACCTCCCTGGATTCAATATCAAAATCCGGATCATAGGAAAGGCTGGTGTTTCCGACATCGTCCCTGATGCCGATTGAAAAATGATTCCTTGGCTTACTTTCTGAAAGGTTATCAAATACCGCTTTTACCATGGTGGGAGTAAATTCCTTGGACGATAATCCATACCGGCCGCCAACAACTTTTGGCATGTTTCTGATCGTACCATATCCTTCATCTAATCCTTCGATGAGTGCATTCACCACATCCATGAACAAAGGTTCTCCGGTTGATCCAGGTTCCTTGGTCCGGTCGAGTACAGCGATGGACCTGGTTGTGGCCGGAAGGATTTCCAGGAATCTTTTGATATCGAAAGGGCGGTAGATACGAACTTTTATCAGACCAACTTTTTCTCCCTGGCTTGTAAGATGATCTACCGTATCATGGGCTGTGTCCGTAGCCGATCCCATCAGAACGATGATCCTTTCCGCATGTGGATCGCCAACATAATCAAAAATACGGTATTGCCTGCCTGTCAAGGCGGCAAATTTATCCATTTCTTCCTGGATCACATCCGCACATCGATCATAAAACGGATTGATGGTTTCCCGGTTCTGGAAAAATACATCAGGATTCTGGGCAGTTCCGCGGATAAATGGGTGGTCAGGTGACAAAGCCCGTTCACGGTGAGTTTTCACCATATCTTCAGTGATCAACTCCCTCATCATATCATCCTCTATGATTTCGATCTTCGATACTTCATGTGAAGTTCTGAATCCATCAAAAAAATGAAGGAAAGGTATCCTTGATTTTAAGGTGGAGGATTGGGCGATCAGTCCGAAATCCATTACTTCCTGTACGTTTCCGGAAGCGATGAAAGCAAAGCCGGTTGACCGTGCTGCCATGACATCGCTATGATCTCCAAATATTGACAGGGCGTGGGTTGCCAGTGATCGGGCTGATATGTTAAAAACCGTGG
>JAGTVG010000201.1 GCA_018224645.1 Cyclobacteriaceae bacterium | reverse complement strand
GTTTGCCAATGTTGCTACGGGAGAGATCGACCTGGTTGCTTCAACAGCGGGTGGTCCATATACGGTTACCTATACGACGGCAGGGCCCTGTCCCGGCAGTACCACTTTCGACCTGACGATACTTCCGGTTAACACGGTTTTCTTCAGTCTGGACAATCTTTCAGGAAACAACGGAGATGAAATCCTGGTACCTGTGCGTGTGCAGGGATTTACGGATATACTTTCCGCCCAGTTTTCCGTAAGGTGGGATCCGGCAATCATTCAGTTTTTGAATGTAGAAAACCTTGCATCGATCACCGGGCTTGACCTGGCGGATTTTAATTCACCTGGTGCGGGAACCCTGACTTTTTCCTGGTCATCAGCCTCAGCGCAATCCCTTGCCGATGGGCTTTCCTTATTTGATATGAGGTTTGAACTTGTTGGACCGGAATGTAATTTTTCCAGTATCAGGCTTGAAAATTCACCGGTTTCCATCACCGTTACCGGCGATAATTCATGTGAAGCCATCGTCCTCACGTCAAATGGTTCCATCAGTATTTCCGGGAGCGGAATTTCCGACCCTCCGCTTACGGCCTATGCAGATTCAATTTCCTGCCTGAATGATCCAATCCCACAACTTTCAGCGGCAGGGATCAATATAAAATGGTATGCTGATCCTGGCCTCACCATTCAGGTAGCGGCGACAAGCATTTTTACGCCGGTATTAAATAATTCGGACCTGGCGGATACAGTTTTTTATGCGACTCAGACCATAGGCACCTGCACTGAAAGCCTGCCGGATTCCACCCGGATTCAATACATTGGTGTACCCGATTCGCCTGTTCCTGATCAGCCGGTGTATACACTCTGCCTTTTCGCAGCCCCCCCCATGCTGACAGCCTCAGGAACCAATATACAATGGTTCGCCGATGTCGCACTGACCATTAAACTGGCAGACGGTTCAGCCTATGTTCCCGGTCCGGGCGAGCTTGATACCCGTGTCGAAGGATCCACAATCTTTTATGTCACCCAGGATAACCAGTGCGGGATGAGTGATTATTCGGAGGTGGAGGTAGAAATAATAGATTGCGGGGTGAACTGCAATGATTTTGAAATAGCCACAAGTTCAATTGATACTTCCTGTCCTGAAAGCAGGGATGGGGCCATCAGCATTGTTGTGGTAACCCCTGTACCCGGTATCAATCAGTACAGCCTTAACGGGGGATCAACTTATTTTGATTTTATCAATCCAAATGATACCCAGACACTGGACACATTTGCTGTAGGGACCTATGAGGTGCTTGTACGTGCCCTGGGAAGCGGGTGTTTTCCGGATACCGCCCTGGTAACCATCGGGAGTCAGGTCATATTTACGACTACCGTCGATCTTATTGAGTCAACCTGCGGATTAAGCGATGGTGCGATTACAATTTCCGTGGCCGGAGGCTCCGGAGATTATCGCTTCACCTTATTTAACCCCGGTGGGACGTCAGACTCAAATGCCACAGGTGTTTTTAACGGCCTCGTCTCCGGTATATACCATTACGATGTTGAAGATAATATATCGGGATGTACGCTGACCCAGCAGGAAGTCATCCTTAATAATTCAAATGCCATCAATGCAGTGGCGGATCCGGATTCTTTCGAAAATGCACTCTGTTTTGGGGAATCCCAGGGCCGGGCGATCATCGATGTTACCGGAGGACCGGATGATGTTTATGAATATTCTCTAAACGGAAGCACCTGGAATAATTTTACCTCCGGGGAATACATCGACAACCTGCCACCCAACGGAACGTACATCATACTCATACGTGATTCATCCGCCGACCTCTGTTTTGAACAGGTTCAGGTAACGATCGAAAATGAATATCTTCCCATCGGTTTCACGTATTCCTCCACACCTGCGTCCTGCGATGCTGCTGATGGTTCGCTGACCATCGAATCGATCTCGGGCGGATTGGAACCTTATGAAATTTCGATCGGCTTCGAACCCTTTACTGCCGTCGACTTAAATAATTTACCTGTTTTCAATAATCTCAGCGGTGGTTTCAAAAACATTCGTATCCAGGATGCCAACGGATGTGTTCATGAGAATGACCAGGTTTTTGTTGATTTTCCCGGTATTCTCAATGCTGACATCCAGGTTATCCCGCCCACCTGCAGCGGTGAAGGCCGGGATGGGATCATTACGATCTATATTGACTCCGGCATAAATACCATCCCTCCACCCTATACCTTTGGAATTGCCGCTGCAGATACCCCTGAAAATGGTGTGGACCTTCACGGCATTTTGCCGGATAACATGGTCACTGTCGATACCCTCATGAATGGTTCCTATTATGTTCTGCTGGTTCCGGAAAATGGTTGTCAGAGCCGTACGGATATCGATGTTACAGGAGGACCCTATGTCGTTGATTTTTCAGTGACTGCTGTTGTGGATGCAGGCTGTAAGGACGGTACAGGTTCTGTCAGGATCGATGATATCACCGGTGATCCCGGCTTTGATTTCAACATAGCGCTGATAGCCCTGCCCTCGATGGATCCTGTCTTTTCAGAGAATTATTCCTATGGTGAGATAGCCGGCGGGCTGACCATTGACGGAAGTGTAACGGATGAATTTGTTGCCGGTGAGTACAGGGTCCTGGTCCGTCAGGATCAGAATGGATGTAACCTCGTTGCCATTTCAGAAGATTTCACAATCTCTGAACCCGGCGAATACCTGGATTTCGAGGTCAGGTCTATTAAAAATTCACTTTCCAATTTCCCGACTGGGTCCATATCCATACGTATTGATCAAAGCGGATCAGCGCCCTATGAAACAAGTATCGATATGAGAACTCCTTTTTTCCCGGGCCAGGATGATTTCAGGGATTGGGCGGAAGTCCCGGAGAATGCAGGGAATTATGATTTCATTTACGAGGAGTTGTATAGTGGCGTCTATGATGTATCTGTCCGCGACGAGGCCGGATGTGAGATCACCAAGGAAGTTTCCGTTCCTTATGATTCGGCACTTTTTGTACCCAATATTTTTACGCCAAACGATGATGACCACAATGATTATTTCGAGATCAGCAATTTGCCTAAATCAGGTTCGGGAACTTCCCTCATAATCACCAACCGTTGGGGAAATATCATTTTTGAATCGGACAATTATAATGAGGATAATCTATGGAACGGGGGGGATAATCCCGACGGCACATATTATTACCGGTTGAATATACCGAATCAGGGTAGTTATTCCGGATGGGTTGAGATCTGGCGGGGAAGGTAATCCCATATCCCGAAGCTGCATATACAATATCTTAAAGCTGTAGTAAAAATTTAAGAGTGTCTACCTGGTCGGCATAATCCCACGGTTCAGGGAACTGGACCCTGCCAAAAGGTATTGCCTGGTCAAGACCGGGAAGATTTGAGACAATGGCCTGGATCTTATCCCGCCGGATACCCAGGATTTCCTGCAGTTCCATGAGATCCCTGTAACGTGAATAATGGATCACTCCAACCGGACTGATCAGCTTTTCTGATTCCTGTAGAAGATAATAGCCCCCATCAAGATAATTTAAATCCAGCATGGATGACAAGGACCGCTGATAAAGATAATTATTGCGATATTTCAGATGATCACCGATAAAACCGGAGGTTTTCAGCCCCTTCAGCAAAAAAGAAGGATCATAATTTCGGGGTATGAAGATTTTGGATATATTCCTGCATCCCATCCCGAAATACAGGAAAATATCGCGGGAAAGTCCCGCCAGGTCTGTTGCTGATTCATTTCCGTCAAGGACCGCAACGGATGTCCTGTTTTTTCTGATCAGGTGGGGAAGTTTATGAAAATAGGCATAAAAATAGCGGGCTGAATTATCGCTGCCGGTGGCTATAACGGCATCGACATGCTCAACAGCGCTGACTTTATTGATCCGGGATCTGAATCCTGGCTCGATCTCAAGAATTTTATCGATCAGATGGTCTGTTAAAACCTGGTCCTGATGGCTTGGTTTCAGACAGGCCGTATGGCCTGAGACCAGCACACACAACAGGTCATGGAATCCTACCAACGGTATATTTCCTGCCAGGATCAACCCGATCCTTTTATTTTTATCCTGATTAAAATGATAAGGTTCCACCCATTTTTCAAGCGTTTTCCGTTCTGAATATTTCCGGATCCCGATTAAGGCGGTTTTCACGAATGCAGGGATGAACCAGGGATTCTGTTTTTCAACCATCTGGTATATCCCGTTCCCTTCATCATGGATCAGCTGATCAAGGTATTCTCCCAGCTTCGCCAGAGCCGCTATTTTTTCCTCCAAAACCATAAAAAAAAGAATCAGTTTTTTTCAACTAAGCCATAATTGGGTTTACATTTGTTGGTTTAAAAATAGTTTAAATAAACTAAATTTCTCATTTATGGCTATAATGATCACAGATGAATGTATCAACTGTGGTGCGTGCGAACCAGAATGCCCGAATACTGCGATCTATGAAGGTGGTGTTGAGTGGACATGGGGAGGAGGGACGAACCTCAAGGAAGTTGAGCTTGAGGATGGTTCAGTGGTTGATGCAAACGAAAAACAGGAACCTTTTTCAGATGAATTCTATTATATAGTTTCCATGAAATGTACGGAATGTACAGGTTTTCACGAGGAGCCTCAATGTGCAGCCGTATGCCCGGTGGATTGTTGTGTTCCGGATCCTGATTATGAGGAGACGGAAGACGAGCTCGCCACCAAAAAATCCTGGCTTCACGGTGAATAAACTGCTGCCTTCAGTGTAAATGATCCGTTTACTTCATTTTAGCCCTTTTTATCAAATAGGCCGTTAATATCTTGTTGAAATCCTGGTTGATATCCGCTTCAATAAAATCAATCTTG
>JAGTVG010000200.1 GCA_018224645.1 Cyclobacteriaceae bacterium | reverse complement strand
AGGCGGCACGCGTCAGGAGACGCGCGCCAGCGAAAGAATCAATTGTCTGTCCGATAATTTTCAAGGGATGCCTGCAAATAATTATTTTCCGGACAATTGAATGTCCCCGGCATTGGGAATGGCGTTATAGACCACAAAATCCCCCTTTTCATCAGAAAATTTCCGGATTTTTAAAACCTTCACATCCTGGAACCCCTGAACCTGGTCCCAGCCAGCCGGAATATAGGTTTTTAAGGTCAATGGAAAATTATACATTCCCTGATCCAGGTTATGGGTCAACTTAATTTTTAAAGCTTTACTTTCCCTGACCTGCTCAACCGTGGCATTCATCCGTTCGCGGATGTACCGGGTAACATCACGGAAGGTGGCGATCCAAATTTTTTCCCTGTGATGGTCCAGGTAATTAAAGTATTCCTGTAATTCATCACTGGACTTGGATTCCCATCCTATGCCTTCCACCCCATGAAATACAAGAACCAGCCATAGGTTATCCTTTGCCAGGCATGTATCTACCCAGGATTTCATTAACTCCATGGGTGTATCCGTCAAAGGTCCCCGCTGCCACTGTACATATTCATTCTCAAAAGATCCCGGGTTTTCCCTGTTCCCCCGGTTCAATTCGGCAAGATAATCTGCCGGCATCCTGTTCCTTAAAGCCGGATAAATATCATAGGCATATTCCATTACCCGTTCATTTTCAGTGCCATAAGGACATTCGGCGGAAAATGTATGTCCGGGGCCCAGAAAGTTCAAAATATCCTCCCTGCTTTTTTCAAGTTCATACAGAAGATTTTTCTCATCCAGCACAGCCAGACGGGGATGTGTAATGGTATGACTCCCGAATTCATGCCCGTGTTGGGCAATGGATCTTATGTTGTCCCAGGTAATGGAATTCTCTCCCGACTGATAAGGATCACGTTTGGATACCTTTTTCAATTCTCCGTTCCTGATCTTTTCAAAAGCCTCATCAATTACACGGCATGCTTCTTCCGTTTTACCGCTTTCATACAATTCTCCTGCCCTTGTATGATATTCCCTGAGTCCCTGCCAGGGAGCATAGGCCGCGAGGGAGGCCCGCTCAAACAGATTATCTTTATGGGTCGGAATCCCGGCACTTTCACGTAATATTTCCCCTTCAGGCCGGCCTATAAATCCAGGCAAAAAACGGGAACCCGGGATCTGCCCTGTAATGATATAAAATGTTGCCGGAAACCCAAGGCTGTCCATCATCGGCAATGCAATCCTGAACTGATTGATGGAACCATCATCATAGGTGAGGGAAACGGCTGTTTTTTTACCCTCCGGCCATTTCAGGATCTCCGTTTCACCGATAATCCTGCTTTCCCGGGTATGACAGGATATCAGGCCGATCACCAGGATCAAATACCTGCATGTAAAAAGTATTTTCATGGTTGTTTAACCCTGTTCTGATCCGGTTACTGATAAAACTTCCTTCAGCCTGGCAGCCACTATCCTCTCCTGACCCGGCCGTAACATCCATGTCGTGATCCCTATGGAATCATCTCCCCCAACCGTTTCAATGGAGGGATGCCCCCACCGTAATTTTTCCCGGATCTCCCCTCCCTTCAGGGGTATTTTTTCCTGATCCCAGGTGATCCGCAGGGAAGGCACATGATTGGCTATTTCCGGAACATGTACTTCGGCTTTCACATGAGGCACTGAAGCGGCGGCATCATGGATCGTTTTGATCTGTTTTTCCCACAACACCCAATCCTGTTCATGATTATTATTCAAATAGTATTCAATTGCCACCAGCATACCGAGGATCTCCTCTTTATTGACCTTCATGCCCCGTCCAATGGTATTTCCCCGGGGTGCCGCATGCATACGGGCAGCCTGGATGTAATCCTTTTTCCCTATCAATAATCCTGCACTCTGAGGGCCTCTTAATCCCTTTCCTCCGGAAAACGCCACCAGGTCAAATCCCATCCCCGTATATTTCCATAAATTTTCCACCGGCGGTACATCAGCTGCAGCATCATTAAAGGTGGGAATATTGTAATTTTTCGCTACCTCAATAAATTCTTCATGGCGGATCTGGCCTATAAAATTATTGGCATTCAGAAACCACATCATGGCCGTATTTTTATTGATCGCCTTCTCAAGGTCCTGCCTGGTCTCAACTTCAACAAGTTTCACCCCGCAGTTACGAATGGCATGGTCATAAACGATCCGGTGCTTTTTCTGAATGATCACCTCATTTTTCATTCCTGTGAGAACGGGCAACTGAATGATTTTCTCCTCGTCCATTCCGGTAAGGATCCCCGCTGTGCCCAGGGTAATGGCCGAGGCTGCGCCCGAGGTGACCGTGGCAGCTTCGCAATGCAGCAACTCAGCGAGCCTTGCGCCAACCTTATCCTGCAGTTCATCCAGATTCACAAAATCTCCGGATGCATAATGGATGGCCTCCACAACTTCAGGCAACATCAGCGAACCTGTCATGGCCGTATAGGTACCTGCAGCATTGATAAAGGTGCGGACACCCAGTTCCTTAAAAAAATCCCTGCAGACGGGCCCGGCCAATGACTGATGCTGGATCAGAAATCCACTTCCAAACAATCCCCCGACGACGGGAAGTCCCGCAAGCCGTTTCAATAAAATTCTTCTGGTAATCATTTTACTTTTTTTAATTTGGTCATCCCCGCTACCCTGTCCCGCATTAATCAAGGGCCGCGATACAATCGATTTCCACGAGCGAATCTCCCGGAACTCCTCCGTACGTGGCAACGGTGGTCCGGACGGGAGGATTATTGCCAAATCTGCCCCTGTAGACCTTGTTCATTGCCTGGTAATCATTAAGATCGGCCAGATATACATTCACTTTCAACACTTTATCCATGGAAGATCCATTCTTTTTCAATTCCTTTTCAATTTCATTCAGGACATGGTCAGTATGCGATGTAATATCACCTTCAAAGTGGGCCCCCTTGCCCGCTATGAAAAGCAGATTTCCATGGGCAACCGCACCTGAAAACAATGGAACATCATCCTGCATGTTAATATCTCCCACCACCCGTTTTCCTGAATTCACGGATGCCGCCCTGGCTGGTGTCCGGGTTAAACCGAACCATGCTGCGAAAGAGGCCAATCCAGCCTTGATCACATTACGTCTTTTATTCACTGAATTTTTCATCGTTATATCATTAAAGGTTAAAAATAATTTCAATTGAATGCCGGAAAAATATCCCTTTCCTGAGGGAGTATTTTCCTCCTATTGTTCATTGTTTTTTCCCCACTCCGGACGTGAAATACCGTTCAGGTCCCACACCACATTTCCTTCCCGCAGGGTCAGTTCGCAAACCAGTTTCTGATTGCCTTTAATTTTATGCCCTCCCGTATCAATATAACCGAATTCTCCTTCTTCAATTTTAATTAAGGCAAGGTCGGCCACGGCATCTACGCTTAAATGACCCAGATCCTCCCTTTTTATGCATTGTGCCGGATACCAGGTGGACTGAGCAATTATTTCCGGAAAGGAAACATTCATGTTCAGGAATTTAGACATGACATTCAGCATATCCTTCATGCCACCGTTCATGCTTCCCGTATGAAGGTCAGTGCTGATGGCGTTGGGCCTGAATCCCTGGTCCAGTGCCGGAATGGCCTGTTCGAAAAGGAAACTGCCGCCTCCATGGCCTACATCAAAGATGATCCCCCGCTGCCGGGCTGCCCGGACAAAAGGCCGCACCCTTGAAGATTCATCTACGATCGGGGTCCTTCCCCTGACATGTGCAAAAGCATGCGTGAATATATCCCCCGGTCTCAGCTTTTCCATGAGCAATGTTTCCAGTGAGAGTTCAGGCATATGTCCGCCAAAATCTATCATAACCGGGATATCTGCAATCGTACCGGCTTTAACTGCCCTTTCCACCGGATCCCATTCCGGACCACTGTAATGGGCCACCTTAACCCCCACAATCAGATCAGCATATTTATTGGCCATGTATGCGGTCTGTTCCGCATCCATGTCCATTAAATTCTGTTCCACCTGCCCTCCTTTCATGCCATATCCGACGATATTCAGAAAAGCCAGTACACGCGTTTCAGATCCGTCAATGGTTTGAGATTTGAAAATATCAAAATTCCTCCACCCGGCACTTCCGGCATCAACCACGGTAGTGACTCCGGACCTGAAAGAAAATGCATCCGGCGGTACACTGGTGAAACTATTGCTGATATAGGCGTCCGGTTCGGTACCATGGAAAACATGGACATGCATGTCAATAATACCCGGCACAAGGTATAATCCGGCCGCATCGATCACCTGCCCATTGTCTCCAGGATCAATACTTCTTTCCACACGGGCAATTTTTCCATCGTGTATGGCAACATCCAATATTTCCTGGATATTATTTTTAGGATCGACCACGGTGGCGTTTTTTATGACCATGTCGTATGGCTGGGCGATGGTAAACCGGGTAGATAAAAGCAGGAGTATCACGGCCCATCCAAATCGGGTGCACATTTTTTTCATCAGGTTAATCATTTTACTTTCCATCAAATTGAATATGTAAAAACTATAATGAAATAAAAATTAAATTTCTCCAATATAATAAAATCTATTTTTCAGATATTGCTTCTTCCGCTATTTTTATGTCCCGTTCCACCTGCGGAAGATAAAATTCCCATGAAAAACGCCGGTTCCCGGACTGATCTTCCGGAATACTTACATGCGGCACCGGCAGGTAGCGGTCTTTCGTATGGTCAACCACTTTTTCCCAATGTTCGAGGGCATAGCGAAGATGCCGGACCGATCCTGTCTTATCCTGTGGATCCCCGCGTGTCCTGAATAATTGGAGTGAAACCCCTGCCCGGATCTTTTCTGCAAAATAAAGACTGAGATAGCTCCAGGTATAAATATCTTCCTGTTCAGAGATCAGGGCTCCTTTAAGATCCAGATCGTGCAGATTCAGGATATTCAGGAGTTCGATCGCATTCCGGCCATCCTGTTCCAGCTGGTCAGCCAGTTCCAGGGGCGTGATCCTTTCCCCGGGTACAGGTATTTTATTATTCACCAGGTCCACATAATCCCTGATCGATACCATCGCCGGCTCCAATGTTTCATGGCAGATCAGTTCATCAATCGAAATAAAATCAGATGTTCCATCAAAAAAAGTTTCCTGAGTGGAAGGTCTTGGGGCCAGGAATCCCTCCGCATACAGGGTATAGTCCCAGGTGGACCGGTAAAAGGAAGCCAGTTTCAGGGGCATTCCGGAGGCCAGGGAATAGGCATTCAGCAGAAGATGGCCGGTCCGGATCCCATATTTCCGGTTAAACGAATCCTCAAAAACTTTATCCGGTGTTTCCGGATCGTAAAGTAACCTTCCCCATAATTGATAAAACAGCCACTGCTTTTCGAATCCATACTGCCATGTTTTCTCCGGACTGATCTTCTGCGAATAATCCAGTGCCGGTATATATCCTTCCGACCCGATAAAATATCCATCGACATAATCATGATTGTTCTGCGCGATATGATTCCTGATGAATTCGGGTTGCCCCCACCGGAGAATAAAAAAATCCTCATTCCGGATCATCCATTCAATATTGTAATTATCCGGTTTGGGATTCCAGAATCTATCATCCACTTCTCCCGAATGGTAATCATGGGTAATGGCCAGGGTGGGTGTTGAATGCCCATGCGACCAGTTGAATTTGATCTCAACCAACGCGGGCTCATCCAGTTCTGCCTGGTCGATCACACGCCGCATTTCAATGGGTGATCCGGAAAGAACGGAACGGTGGAGGAATTTAACTTTTCTTTCCGCCCGTTTCATTCCTTCCACAAAGGTTTCAGCAATCCAGTCCTCACGTTCGGCGGCCGACATGCTGCCGTTAAAATTATTCATCCAATCCGCAAGCGTGACACCGATACCCGTCAGATCTTCATACTCATTGATCACCTGGGTTACCGATTCACGTGTGTACTGTTTAACCAGGTCGGAACGGTCATTGAATTCTTCCGCTCCATACGCTCCGGCAAATTCCCGGGAAACCACAATATTCCAGTTCACAATGAAAGTCTGGATGCCCCTTTGCCGGGCCATGCGGAAAAGCGTTTTCCAGAACTGTTGCCAACCGGCCAGTTCCTCATCATTAAATGGCGTCGCCATGGGAAAATTTTTCGCCCGGATCATGTAAGGAAATGGATGCAGGTTCCACAGCGAAAGTACATTGAACCGGTTTTCAGCCATCATATCCAGGAATTTTTCCCAGAACTGAAGGTCCCGGCAGGTCTGCATATGAATCCGGGTGGCAGGGCTGTCACGATAGGGAGACCAGGGCAGGTTGAATTTAATGATCCGGTAAATTAACTCCGGGTTATGGATCCCGGGTTCAATGTTAAACAGACTGCCATGGTTCCTGAAATGTTCCTCAAGTTCCAGCAATCCGTACATGGCCCCTGTTTCATCACCTGAGGCAATGATCAGCCTTTTCTCTCCCCGGATATTTAAGACCTGGAATCCTTCCGTTTTTATTTCATCCGCCCGGATTTCCCGGATCCTGCCATCATTAACCGCTTCCTTCGCTGAGAGAACAAGAATATCCGGACGATCCCTATCCCCTGAATGTGCGGTGAGATTTTTTCCCTCCAGAAACAGGGTTTCCCGTAATTTATTCACCGCATAAGTAACAGGACCAGACCTGCTGTCAAATGCAATGGTATATTGGGCATGGACGGAAGGTTTAATGAAGGTCAGGGCCAGGATGATAAAAAAATACCTGGCAAAAATTTTAGACTTACCTGAATCAATCTTCATGATATCATTTTTATGTGGAAGGAATTCTTCTCAATCTGAATTGCTTTTGATCCAAATCCTTGAGCGGGCAGGAAGATCCAGATTAAGTGCCGATCCTTCCTTCGGCAATCCCTTTCCATTCAGAACATTATAATAATTAAAATTTTCATCAATTTCCAGCCTGACTTTAACCGGATCCCGGTTATAATTCTGGATCATCAGTTCATTTTTCCCGAATGGCTGGCATGAAACCCTAACCGGGGCGTCCAGGTTTATTCCCAGGGGATTATTGAAGACAGCCCTGATGGTATTGGCCCAGTCATCGGGT
This sequence comes from Cyclobacteriaceae bacterium, assembly GCA_018224645.1. Taxonomy (GTDB): domain Bacteria; phylum Bacteroidota; class Bacteroidia; order Cytophagales; family Cyclobacteriaceae; genus JAGTVG01. Next base: position 571 of record JAGTVG010000200.1, on the reverse strand, counting down.
ATGTCCATCAATCCAAGCGGCCCGGGACATAACAGCACCTCGCCCGCTGCATCGAAATCTGCCTGGGAGAACGTATGCGCATTCAGGACAAACACTGTCCCATCCTGGCTTACCGTCAAATAAGGTATTCTTTTTCCATCCATGTCAACCTCAAGTAAAACCGAGGCTGTGGAAATTTCCATATCTGCTTCAATCTCCACCCTCATATCCGTGGAATCGGTCAGATCCTGATTTACCACAGGCTTAGCTTTTCCTGGATTTTTGACCAAAGGCCACCGGATCCCGGCCAGCCCGGCAATCTCTTCGCCAGATCCGGCCTGCAAAAGAAACCCGGAAGTTAAAATAACACGTGTCCCTGATCCGGTCGAATTTTTCACCTTTTCCAGGATCCCGGTTTCGGAAGCGGCCTGGGAGGGTAAAAAAATTACTTTCGCATCAGCCGGATAGGAAGAGACCGGAACAAGCGGGATCCCTATCATCCCGATAAAGTCCATCAGGTACAGATCCCCGCCTGCATCACTGTTTGGAGGTTTGAAGGCAGGTACACCTTCAACCGGGGATCCGGCGATCT
>JAGTVG010000199.1 GCA_018224645.1 Cyclobacteriaceae bacterium | reverse complement strand
GTTCCACCTGTTTTTTACCAGAATTCATTATGAACAATATACGATATAGACCTTTCCATATATTATCTTTGCAGGTCTATGCATGATCCTCTCACAAGTATGATGCCAATTACTGATCTGGATTCTACCGATCCCAAAAGATTTATTATTATAAAAGGTGCGAGGGTCAATAATCTTAAGAATCTCAGCGTAGCCATACCCAGAAATCATCTGATCGTCGTTACCGGATTATCCGGATCCGGTAAATCTTCCCTTGCTTTTGATACCCTTTTTGCTGAAGGACAGCGAATGTACGTGGAAAGTTTAAGTTCCTATGCCCGTCAATTCCTTGGAAGAATGGAAAAACCTGAGGTGGATTATATCAGGGGAGTTTCTCCGGCAATTGCCATCGAACAAAAGGCAAATACAAGAAATCCCAGATCAACGGTAGGCACGGCAACGGAAATTTATGATTATCTGAAGTTGCTTTTTTCCCGTATTGGGAAAACTTTCTCACCCATATCAGGCCAGGAAGTGCGTAGAGATACCGTTACATCGGTCGTGGATTACATTTATGCCTACCCGGATGGAAACAGGGTTCTGATCTACAGTCCCCTCCATTTTCAATCCAGCAGATCCACTAAAAAGGAACTGAATGTTTTGATAAGCAAAGGTTTTACGCGGATAAGAATTGGCGGGGAGATCCTATTTGTGGAGGAGGTACTTGAAAATATAAATAATTATCCGGAACTGAAGGATATCCGGGTACTGATCGACCGTCTGGTCGTTCGGCACGATGATGAGGAAAATCAATACCGGATCGCTGATTCAGTTCAGACAGCTTTTTTTGAAGGACAGGGCGATTGTATTGTTGAAATTGAGAATGGGGGTGAAAGAAGCTTCAGTGACCGCTTTGAACTCGATGGTCTTCAGTTTGAAGAACCGAGTGTTAATCTTTTCAGCTTCAACAATCCGTACGGTGCATGTAAAAGATGTGAAGGCTTCGGGAAAATCCTTGGAATAGATGAAGATCTGGTCATTCCGGATAAAAGTTTATCGGTTTACGAAGGAGCCATCGTTCCATGGCGGAGTGAAACCATGAAAAAATGGATCAGACCCCTGGTCAGTCATGCTATTCAATTTGATTTTCCCATTCATAAACCGGTCAATGAGTTGCCCGCAGAAAAATATCAATTGCTCTGGAACGGAAATGAATATTTCAAAGGAATACATGATTTTTTCCGGTACATTGAGTCCAAAACCCATAAGATCCAATACAGGGTATTGTTGAGCCGGTATCGTGGCAGGACCGTATGCCCGGATTGTAAAGGGACAAGGCTCAGAAAGGATGCCAGTTATGTCAGGATCAACGGAAAATCAATTTCTGACCTGGTACTGATGCCCGTCACGGATTTCCTGGATTTTTTCAGTCAGCTTCAACTTTCTGAATATGAATTGAAGATAAGTAAACGGCTTCTTCAGGAGATTACCAGCAGGTTGAAATATCTTGAACTCGTTGGTTTGGGATATCTGACCATGAACAGGCTTTCATCTACTCTTTCAGGGGGGGAATTCCAGCGTATCAGGCTGGCTACTTCGCTTGGCAGTGCACTGGTAGGCTCGATGTATATCCTCGACGAACCAACCATCGGATTGCATCCACGCGATTCAAACCGGCTGATCCGTGTTCTTAAATCCTTGCGGGATATGGGAAATACTGTGATCGTTGTTGAACATGAAGAGGCGTTAATGGAACAGGCCGACCAGATCATTGACATCGGACCGGATGCCGGATCCCATGGGGGAGAGCTGGTTTTTCAGGGAACCATAGAGGAAATTAAAAAATATGGAAAAACACATACGGCCAGATTTCTTAATGGAGAAGAAAAAATTAATGTTCCGGCACGCAGAAGGTCCTGGAAAAAAAGTATTGTCATTCAGGGTGCCAGGGAAAATAATCTTAAAAATATTGAAGTCACCATCCCCCTTGGCGTTCTTACCGTAATAACCGGAGTCAGCGGATCAGGGAAATCGACCCTGGTCCAAAAAATTCTATACCCCGCCGTCGGAAAAATGATTGGTCAGAGAAGTGAATCGGCCGGTAGTTATGATAAACTTTCCGGGGATTATGATCATATATCCCAGGTTGAGTTTGTCAATCAAAACCCGATTGGGAAATCCTCAAGGTCAAATCCGGTGACCTATGTTAAAGCCTATGATCACATCAGGAAAATTTTTGCTAACCAGGCCGCCGCAAGGCAGCGTGGATATAAACCGGCGCATTTTTCCTTTAATGTTGACGGAGGCAGGTGCGATGTCTGCCAGGGAGAGGGTACCCAAAAAATCGAGATGCAATTCATGGCTGACATATACCTGACCTGCGATACCTGCAGGGGGTCCAGGTTTAAATCTGAAATCCTCGACATCAGGTACAATGAAAAAAACATAAGTGAGATCCTTGAATTAACCATCGATGAAAGCATCGTGTTTTTCAGGGATGAGCCTGCGTTAATCTCCAGACTGAAACCCCTTCAGGATGTCGGGTTAGGTTATATTCGACTGGGCCAGTCATCCAATTCTCTCAGTGGAGGTGAAGCCCAGCGCGTGAAACTTGCCTCCTTCCTCGGAAAGGGAAGGACCGGTGACAATGAAAATATCCTGTTCATTTTTGATGAACCAACCACGGGTCTGCATTTTCATGATATCAATAAGTTGTTACAATCCATTCAGGCTCTTATCCAGCAGGGAAACAGTGTTGTGGTGATTGAACATAATATGGAAGTGATCAAAACAGCCGACTGGATCGTTGACCTCGGCCCGGAGGGCGGAGATGAAAAAGGAGGCTATATCGTGTTCGAGGGAACTCCGGAAGATATGGCCGGAAAAAGTGATGGCCACACCGCCAGATTTCTGAAAAATAAATTACAGGTTTCCTGAATCAACTCCCGTAGGCTGATAAAACCAGGTGTCGGTTTACTCCGAAATTCCTGAATTCACAAAGGTAAATACCCTGCCACGTACCCAGGTTCAGCCTCCCCTTTGTGATGGGAATGCTTAAATGACTTCCAACGATTGCAGTTTTAATATGTGCCGGCATATCATCAGACCCTTCATAATTATGCCTGAAATAATCCACATTTTCAGGTACCATCTTATTGAAATGTGTTTCCATATCATGGCGGACGGTAGGATCTGCATTTTCATTGATCGATAGTCCGGCCGAAGTATGTTTGATCAGGATATGCAGTATACCCATTTCAATCTGTTTCATTTCTATGAATTCACCAACGATATGGTCAGTAACCAGATGGAATCCCCTCCTGAACCGCGGAAGGATGATTTCTTTCTGAAAAAATTTCATTCGTCTTTATTTTAAAAATTCTATGGCACCAATATCCGGTATGGAATCCCTGGCCTGTCCGAATAGATCAAATTTCATACCAGACATGCCTGCATGATCAATGGCAGGTGCCAGGGTATCCGGCATGTAATCATAATTTTTTATGTCTTTAAAGATCATATAATCAGTATCTGTACTAATGTACGAACTGCCGCCCTTAAAATTAGTTAACGATGTCTTGAAAATACTGTTACCCGTTTGAATTAAAAAATCAGTATTTCCTCCATCTTCTATCAGAATTTCTTCCTTCAGATCTCCCCATAAAATGGAATGCAGAAATTCTACATGGAGTGGTTCATCCAGCAGGGTGTTATCATCCAGCAGGAGATTATTTGAGAAGATCACAGAAGGTCCCAGACGACTGAATCCAAGTGCATAATTGGCAAAGGTACAATGAATATAATGATAATTTCCCCCAGCCAGATTTGCGAGAGTATATCCTGCTGAAATATCAATGAGCGAATTTTCAACCCAAAGGTCTGAGGTAAAAGCGACAATCCCTCCAATAGAGGTGTTTTCGATTCTTGTATTTCTGATGATGACATCCGGAATGGTATCAGGGTCCGGCGTGCCGATCCTCAATCCATATTGTGAATTCCGGATATCCGTAAAATCGATCCGGTTATCCCTGCTGCCTTCCAGGAAAAAAATCCCTCCCCATTGTCCGGGAATATTTTCATAGTCATCTTCGAGCCTTTCGTTTCGGAAAACAACCCTGCCGTCTGAACTGCCCTCCGTTACAAGGGATCCTTTGACGAAGATTGAAGCCTGGTTCGACACATACACCCTGACCCCTTCCCTGATGGTAAGGGTTTTAAGACTATCCACCACAATGGACCCGGTTAAAAAATACGGGATTTCAGACGTCCATATTTGGTCTTCGGAAATCACCTGATCGCCAATATATCGGGCATTCTGGCCCCAGCTCCTGAGTTTGATATGATCAAGTCTTTCATTGTAGGAAAAGAGGATGGAATCTCTTACAATGAACGGCAGTTGATCATCGTTCGGATCAATGCTTACCCTGACGAGGACAAGTAAGGAATCCTCCCCGTAAATGAGCTGACCGTTCACTTCGGGTTTTTCATCACCGGCCACAATGATTGAATATTCAGACTGTGTTCCTCCCCCGAGATAGATCCTGTCGATCTGAATGGCATTATTATTCGGATTCAGGATCATCAACCTTTTGGTTATGCTTCCTGATATTGTAAATACGGTATCAAACGAAATGGTATCTTCCGAATATTGAAGTTCCAATCCCGGCTGACTCGAAATAATTTCTTCTCCATACTGGCAGGAGGCGGATATTCCGGTCAATATAACAACGGTAAAAATAATCCGGTAAATCAATCCCTGATAATTTACTCGCCTGCCTTCAATCTTTCCGCATTTTCTGCAATCCGGAGATTTTCAATAAAATCATCGATTTCTCCATCCATAACCGTCTGCAGATTATAAACAGAATAATTGATCCGGTGGTCGGTAACCCTGCTCTGGGGATAATTATAAGTCCTGATCTTATCAGAACGGTCACCGCTCCCTACCATTGATTTCCGCTGTTCACCAACCTGATCGTTATGCTTTTTCAGTTCAATTTCATACAATCTTGAGCGAAGGACTTTCAAGGCTTTTTCCAGGTTCTTGAGCTGTGATTTTTCATCCTGGCAGGTCACGATAAGCCCGGTGGGGATATGGGTTAGCCTGACGGCTGAATAGGTGGTATTCACAGATTGACCGCCTGGTCCTGAAGAGCAGAATGTATCCTTCCGGATCTCATTCATATTGATCTCAATTTCAACCTCTTCCATTTCCGGCAATACGGCGACACTCGCAGCAGAAGTATGCACCCTGCCCTGGGTTTCCGTAACGGGAACCCTTTGAACCCTGTGAACCCCTGATTCATATTTCAGTTTTCCATAAACATCTTCTCCGCTGACCATACTGATAATTTCCTTATATCCTCCCGCGGTACCTTCAGTTACATCCAGTACATTCATTTTCCACCTCATTCTCTCACAAAATCTTTCATACATACGGAAAAGATCACCGGCAAAAATGGCTGCTTCATCTCCGCCAGTCCCCGCCCGTATTTCAAGAATGGCATTCTTGCTGTCGTTAGGGTCCCTGGGGATCAGCATCTGCTTGAGTTCCTCTTCCATCTTTTCCTGCTTTGGATATAAATCATCCAGTTCTGATTTGGCCATTTCCCGGAATTCCGGATCCTTCTCAGTCTCGAGCAGTGATTTAGCACTTTTTATATTTTCAAGGATCTTTTTAAGGGCATCATATTTTTTAACAATTTTTTCCAGTTCCTTATATTCCTTACTCAGTTTGGAATACTTCTTCATATCCGCCATGGCATCCGGATCGATCAGCCGCTGGCCTACCTCGTTGAACCTGGATTTAATTGCTTCCAATTTATCTGTCATACAAACCAAATTAGGATGAAAGTGTACTGGCAGTCCGGCTCAATTGCTATTATTTTCCAGGCAAAAAATCAGTTTATCTGAATTTCTTCCCCGATCGAATTTATAAATTTAAAATCCGAAAGCCCCAGTGATGTATCCTCTTCAATATGAACCCATCGATGATATTTTAAAAACCACTTCATTTGTTTTGAAATCACTCCATACCTGAAATATGTATACAGGTAAGGATGAAGCACCACCGTCAATGTTTTTTCATTCTGCTTGGAAAGAATATAATCAATATTTTTTTCAACCGTATCGGCAATCAGGATCGAGGCTGAAATTTTACCCGTTCCATTGCACGTCGGGCATATCTCATGGGTGATGATATTAAGTTCCGGACGTACCCGTTGACGGGTGATCTGCATCAGCCCGAATTTTGAAAGAGGAAGAATCGTAAATTTTGACCTGTCTTCCTTCATTTCGTCCTTAATCGCATTATAGACCTTCTTTTTGTTTTCCGTCCGCCTCATATCGATGAAATCGATCACGATGATCCCCCCCATATCCCTTAACCTCAGCTGCCGGGCAATTTCCTTGGCCGCCTCCATGTTCACATTAAGTGCCGTTTTTTCCTGGTTTTCCTCGGAATTTGATTTATTGCCACTGTTTACATCGATCACATGCAAAGCTTCCGTATGTTCAATGACAATATATCCTCCTCCGGGAAGACTCACGGATTTCCCAAACAACGACTTCAATTGTTTTTCAATGCCAAATTGTTCAAATATCTTTGTCTTTCCGTTGTACATCTTGAGGATCTTTTCCCTGTCAGGAGCGATCTTCTTGATGTAGGTTTTTATTTCCTCATAAATTGTGGGACTGTCAACATTGACTGCATCAAAGGATTCATTGAGGATATCACGCAGGAGGGATGACACTTTCCCCATTTCGCCAACCACCTTTGCCCTGGGTTTGGCGACTTTGAGGTTTTTTACACATTCATGCCAGATATCCATCAGATTGGTGAGATCTCTGTCCAATTCTGCTACATCCTTGCCTTTAGCAACGGTCCGGATAATGATTCCGAAATTTTCCTGCTTGATGGAATTAATCAGGCGGGTCAGTCTTTTCCTTTCGTCGCTTTCGGCAATTTTCTTAGAAATGCTTACTACATTCGAGAAAGGAACCAATACCAGATATCTACCAGCGATAGATATCTCACAAGATAGTCGGGGCCCTTTTGTTGAAATCGGTTCTTTCACTACCTGAACCAATATGCGTTGATTCTTTGAAAGAACCTGTGAGATCTTGCCTGCTTTATCTATATCAGGCTCTAATTTGAATTTCGATAATTTCGCTGAAGTGTTTTTCCTCGTTAATGCATATTTGGTAAACTTATTTAAGGAGCTTACCTGAGGTCCCAGATCAAGATAATGTAAAAAAGCATCTTTTTCATAACCAATATCAATAAAAGCTGCATTTAAACCCGGTACAACTTTTTTGACGGTTCCCAAAAAGATGTCACCTACCTTGAACAGGTTCGAGTCTTCCTCGAAATGAAATTCAACAAGATCTTTATCTTTCAATAGGGCTATCCGACATCCTTGATTTGTTTCGTTTACTACTAAGTTTGTACTCAAGGTTTTGTCAAATTTAATACCCTATCTTATCCTGAAGAGTTCATTTATTGTCTCTTCTTATGTCTGTTTTTCCTAAGCCGCTTTTTTCTCTTATGAGTAGCGATCTTATGTCTTTTTCTTTTTTTACCGCAAGGCATAATAATTTTTTTAAATAATATAATATTTTAATTAAGTTCCTGCAAATACCCTTCCACGGTTGCGATCACCGCAGGATCGTCTTCCATGCTTTTTACGAGTTCAAACTGTTTCCGGGCTTTATCCTTTTCGTTCAACTCAAAATAGCTCAATCCAAGATAAAATTGTGCCTGCAAATTTTTAGGATTCAATCTGACAAGCTCCTCAAAATATTCCTTGGACCTGTCGTACTGGCCGGACTGAATAGACAAGGTCCCAAGATTGTAAATCGCCATTTCATTTCCCGGATCCTCTTCAAGGATCTGCCGGAGCATCATAATCCCCTGCATTGGATTCGCTGAAGAAATATATGTCATGGCAATTTTGTTACGTACATCAAATCGTTCAGGTTGTTCTTCCAGGATCATTTGGTAATAATACCTTGCCTTTTCTCCCAGCAATGCCGCCTTATCCCTGTCCATGGCAAAACTGAATGATTCGAAATATGCATCTGCTGCCGACTGGAAATTTGCGGCCGAAGGATCATTGATTGCAATATATTCCAGATATTTAGCAGCACTGTCATATTTATTGTAGTCCAGGTAAAGGGAGGCCATCGTATCGGCAATACCCAATTTGTCTAAAGCGGATACATCCATAAATTTCTTACGGAAAGCTGTGAGTTTTTCCTTGTCTTCCGGAGAAATTTCAAATGAATGAATATCCCCGGCCTCATTCAGGTCCCTGTTGTTCCCGGCGGATACGGCCGTCTTTTCCTGATTATCCAATCCCGCATCGGGATCATTATCGACCACGATCCTTGGCAAATTGTAAATAATGACAATGAATACAATTCCAACAACAACAAGTATTACTCTTTGTTTGAGCATAATGAATCCAGAAGAATCTGATAATTCTAATGGTATTAAGCGTGATTAGCTCTTACTTTATCGCTTTTTTTGATTTTTTCAATAAATACCTTTGAAGGTTTGAAACTTGGAACATAATGCTCATCGATTACCATCGCGGTATTTTTTGATATATTACGGGCAACTTTTTTCGCCCTTTTCTTGTTAACGAAACTACCGAATCCACGTACGTAGATATTTTCGCCGTCTGCCATTGAGTTCTTTACAACATTGAATAATGCTTCAACGGTCACCTGTACATCGGCTTTATCTATGCCGGTTTTTTCTGAAATTTTCGATATTACTTCAGCTTTAGTCACAGTCCTTAGAGTTTAAAAATTTTCGTAAATTATTAATACCCAAATATTTTGGAGCCACAAAAATAGTTTTTCGAAGGCATTAATGAAAATAAAAATGAAACAAAATTGTATACTTGTCATTTTATGGTCAGTATTATCAAGAACTAACCTTGGAGAAATCAACCTTTCAAAAAATTCTTCTTACCTGGTATAAGGGAAATAAGAGGCCACTTCCGTGGCGGTTAACGAAGGATCCCTACAGGATCTGGCTGTCGGAGATCATCCTTCAGCAGACCAGGATCAGCCAGGGTCTTCCCTATTACCTGAAATTCATAAAGGCCTACGAAAACATCCATGCGCTGGCTGAAGCTTCAGAAGCAGAGGTCCTAAGACACTGGCAGGGACTGGGTTATTATTCACGGGCCAGAAATATGCTGAAATGTGCAAAACTTATTGTTGACAGGTATGAAGGGCAATTTCCTGATAAAGAACAGGATCTGCTCAAACTGCCGGGAATAGGGAAATATACAACCGCGGCCATTGCTTCCATTTCTTTCGAACGTCCGGTGCCGGTGATCGACGGGAATGTATACAGGGTATTATCCAGGATCTTTGGGATCATGGAGGACATACAGACTTCAGAAGCACAAAAAAAATTTCAAAAGCTTGCAGAAGAATTAATTCCGGATAAAAAACCCGGGGATTATAACCAGGCTATCATGGAATTTGGCGCATTATTCTGTAAACCCCGGAATCCGGCTTGTAAACAGTGTTTATTTTCTGCCCATTGTTTTGCAAATATTTCGGGGAAACAGAATGAATTACCGTCAATTTCTCCGAAAATCAAGCCCCGGGAGAGATATTTCCATTATTGGGTAATTCGATATGAGGACCTACTGTTCATGAAAAAAAGGAATAACAAGGATATCTGGCAGGGACTGTATGACTTTCCACTTATAGAAACACAAAATCAGGGGTTCGATTTTTCCCGGGATAAAATGACAAATTACCTGGTAAAAAATTATCCCCTGAAAAATACAAGGACTTTCAGGCATATTTTGACACATCAGGTTATTTGTGCTACTTTTTATCATTGCCCTGTGGATTCACTGGATGAAGAAATGTTGAATTTACTTCCTGAAGAAGGGGGATTCCGTACTCCTGAAGAAACTGAAAGACTTCCTAAGCCTGGATTGATCGATAAATATTTGAAGGAAGAATAATTTTGGTTAATTTTGTTAAATAATTTATTTTCAACCAGTAAATGATTAAAAAATATGGGAGGCGTTAATAAAGTTATTTTAGTTGGAAATCTGGGTTCAGATCCTGAAATCCGGCATTTACCAAGTGGTGCGGTCGTGGCAAATTTCAATCTTGCAACCTCTGAATCCTATGTCACCAAGGAGGGGGATAAAGTTGAACAAACAGAATGGCATCGTATTGAACTCTGGGATGGACTCGCAAAAATTGCCGAACAATACCTGAGCAAGGGAAGACAGGTATACATTGAGGGAAAACTCAGGACCGATTCCTGGCAGGATAATGATGGCAACAAACGTTTTACAACAAAAATTCGTGCGATTAACATGACATTACTGGGTGGAAAATCATCTTCCGCCAATCAGCCGGATACCGAAATCTCTTCAGGGAGCTCAAACAGGGAAAGTGAACCCGTTAACCTGCCCGATGAAACGGATGATCTACCATTTTAATACTAAATTGTAAAAAATTTGGACGATCCTTATCCGAGTAGTTTTCTTTTTATTTTATTGCAAAGCTCAGCAGCTACATTTTACATCCTGGGAGGATTGATCCTTGCACTATTGTTGTTTACGTCGGCTATGATATCCGGATCGGAAGTGGCTTTTTTTTCGCTCACACGGCAGCAGATAGCAAGCTGCAGGAACAGTACACAGAGTTCCAAAAAAATCATTTATCTGCTGATCAGTGATCCCAAAAAACTGCTGGCCACCATCCTGATCTTCAACAACTTCATCAATGTGGCCTTCGTAACGTTAGCCACCTTTATCACCTGGAGAATTGTCGGAACAAATACGCTGGAAGGAACAGTAATCGTTATTCTTACCCTGATCACCACCTTCATGATTGTTTTTTTCGGAGAAGTCATGCCCAAGGTGTATGCAAGCCCGAATAATATGCAGTTCGCCACAAGGACAGCCAGGATGCTGCTGATCAGCCAGTTGATTTTAAGGCCCATAAGCTGGTTCCTCATGAATACGACAAACATCATTGAAAAGAGGATTGTGAAAAAAGATTACCAGGTCTCAAAGGAAGAATTGCATAAAGCCCTTGAACTTACTGCAGGCGGGGAAACCACAGAGGAGGAAAAGGAAATCCTGAAGGGTATTGTCAATTTCGGAACACTTTCCGTGAAACAGGTCATGCAGTCCCGGCTGGATATAACAGCATTCGATATCGAGACCAACTTTCATGATCTGATGGACAGGATCAACAAATGGGGTTATTCAAGGATCCCGGTGTTCCGTGAAACGATTGATAAAATTGAAGGTATACTCTATATCAAGGATCTGCTCCCCTACCTTGAAAAGGATGAAAATTTCAACTGGCAAACCCTGCTGCGGCCTGGTTATTTTGTGCCTGAAAATAAAAAAATTGACTCTTTGTTAAAAGATTTCCAGGAAAAACGGGTCCATATGGCCATCGTCGTGGATGAATATGGTGGAACATCCGGACTGATCACCCTGGAAGATATCATTGAAGAAATTGTCGGTGAAATCAGGGATGAATTTGACGATGATGAAATTGCCTACAATAAGCTGGATGATAATACGTATGTATTTGAAAGTAAGACCTCATTGAATGATTTCTGTAAAATTCTGGGAATAGACCCGGCGATATTTGAGGAGGTTAAAGGTGAAAGTGAGTCAATGGGAGGTCTTTTGCTGGAATTAAGCTCCAAATTACCAAGAGTAGGAGAAAAAATTGAATATAAAAATTTTGTTTTCACTGTGGTGGCAGTTGACAACCGGCGGATAAAAAGAATTCGCGTTCTGATCAAATCTCCCATCTTAAAAAAAAATGATGTCAAGGCGGGTAAATGAATGATTGTGAATAAAGCACATTATCTGGTTATTCTGGCAACATTGTTTTACTGTGGATGCACTGCAGATTTCATGCCGAAACCGAAGGGATATAACCGGATCGAGCTTCCGGATCCTGCCTATTCAGCCATACCGGATTCCCTTCCCTATACGTTTGAGATTTCAAGTCTTGCCCGGATCAATACGGATACTTCCTGGATGTTCATGAAAATGATCCAGGAAAAGATCAGCCCGGAAGAAAAAACCCTTCGGGAAAGATACTGGATCGACCTGGTCTACGATACACTGGATGCGGATATCGAAATAACGTATAAGGCGATCCATGGCGAAGAAGACCTGATGAAGGAATATTTTGGAGATGCCTATAAACTGACGGCACATCACCAGATCAAAGCTTATGCGATCGAGGAATTTTTGTTGAGAACCCCGCACGGACAGATCGCTTCCATTGCTGAAATAAGCGGTGAAGTCCCTACCCCCATCCAGTTCGTCACGACGGATTCAATGAACCATTTTATAAGAGGTGCCCTGTATTTTAAAACCGCAACAAAAAATGATTCCTTAGCCCCTGTGATCGAATATCTTAAAAATGATATAATTCATCTCCTGAATACACTGGAGTGGAAGGATAAGTAACATGAATATTCATTTTTCGCGGCCGGTGTTCACCAGGTATATATTATTAACTTTCCTGAACAGAGATTATTTGTTATTTTTATTTAGTTTCAGGCAGATATGGCTTCTTTTTTCGAAACAAAAATAGAATTCCTGAAAGGGGTAGGGCCGCAGAAGGCCGCATTGCTGAATAAGGAGTTGAATATTTTTTCCTTCGGAGATCTCCTGCAGCACTTCCCGTTCCGGTATGAGGACAGGACAAAAATTTATCCCATCGCCCGGCTCAATGCCTCTATGCCGTTTGTTCAGATCCGTGGACGGGTACGTCATTTTGAAATAACGGGCCACCGGCATCATAGCAGGCTTATCGTATACTTTTATGATGAATCAGGGGAAGTAGAACTGACTTGGTTCCAGGGAGCCCGGTGGATCCTGAAAAAGATTGATAAACTTCATGAATATCTTGTTTTCGGAAAACCGGCCTTATACATGTCGAAACTATACATCCCGCATCCGGAACTGGAAGAATTTCCCCGGGATATCGAACAGTTACTGCACCTGCAGCCGGTATACCCTTCAACTGAAAAGCTTAAATCGAGATACCTTGACAGCCGGGGAATTTCACGCCTTCAAAAAGAACTTCTGATCAAGGCGCTTCCCAATCTCAGGGAAACCCTGCCTGAAAACATCATTGAACAATATAACCTGATGCGTAAACCGGAAGCATACCGGCAGATCCATTTTCCTGAAAATCAGCAATCACTGGCAAAAGCACAGTTCCGGCTTAAGTATGAAGAATTTTTCTTCATCCAGCTCAGGTTGCTCAAGCTTAAGCTGACCAGGTTCGAAAAATTCAGGGGGCAGGTTTTCAACAGTACGCGTTTGTTGAATACCTTCTATAAAGAACATCTTCCTTTTGAACTCACCGGTGCCCAGAAAAGAGTAATCCGGGAGATTTTTGAAGACATGAAATCGGGGCATCAGATGAACCGGCTGTTGCAGGGTGATGTTGGATCAGGAAAAACGATCGTTGCGTTTATATCCATGTTACTGGCTATAGGTAATGAGGCGCAGGCTGCCCTGATGGCTCCAACCGAAATACTGGCTGAACAGCATTACAGGAATTTACAGAAGTACACCCGTCCTCTTGATCTGAACATCAGTATTTTGACGGGATCAACGAAAAAATCGGTTAAAAATGAGATCCGGGACCAACTGGAGAATAATAAAATCGACATCATCGTGGGCACCCATGCCTTGATCGAATCGGATGTTAAATTCAACAACCTCGGATTGGCCATAGTTGACGAACAGCACAGGTTCGGTGTAGCGCAACGTGCAAAACTCTGGAAAAAAAACCAGGGTGTCCTCCCCCATGTGCTGGTCATGACTGCAACACCTATTCCCAGGACACTTGCCATGACCCTCTATGGAGATCTGGACGTATCCCTGATCGATGAACTTCCTTCAGGAAGAAAACCAATCATAACCCTGCTCCGTTTCGACAGGAACAGGCTCAGGCTGTTCGGATTCATGAAGGACCAGATAAAATCGGGAAGGCAGGTCTATGTGGTTTACCCCCTGATTGAAGAATCGGAAAAACTGGACCTGAAACATCTGATGGATGGTTATGAAAGTCTATCCCGTGTGTTTCCCGAGTTTCAGCTGAGCATAGTTCACGGGAAAATGAAGTCGGCCGACAAGGAATTCGAAATGAAAAGATTCATTGAGCGGAAAACTCAGATCCTGGTTTCAACCACTGTGATAGAAGTTGGGGTGGATGTTCCGAACGCGACGGTTATGGTGATTGAAAATGCGGAAAGGTTTGGCCTCGCCCAGTTACACCAGCTTCGTGGCCGTGTCGGGAGAGGGGCGGAACAATCCTATTGTATCCTCATGTGCAAGGAAAACCTGAGCAATGAAGCAAAAATCCGTATTGAAACGATGGTCAGGACCAATAATGGATTCGAGATAGCGGATACGGATCTTAATCTGAGAGGTCCGGGTGATCTTATGGGAACCCAGCAGAGTGGATTGCTTGATTTATTGATCGCTGATCTGGGCAAGGATGGCAAAATACTCCAGGTAGCCCGTGAGTCGGTTAAAAAACTTCTGGAGGAGGATATCAACCTGACCCTGGATAAAAACAGAAACATCAGGGATCATATTAAAAATCTGAATAAGCGCATCATCAACTGGAGCAGGATCAGCTGATCAGATGATCGTATCCTTTAGAAATTTTTCGTCATGGTCAGGATAATCCACCATATAATGGCATCCCCTCGATTCATTCCTTCTCAGGGCGGAAAGGATAATGACAAAGGCTATTGCTGAAAGATTTCTGAGTTCAAGAAGGTCCGGTGTTATTTTGGTGCGCTGATAATAATCTTCTGTTTCTTCAAAGATCAGTTTTACACGGCGGAAAGCCCTTTCCAGGGTCTGTTTCGACCTGACAATCCCTACATAATCCCACATCAGGTTCTGGATCTGATTCAAATTATGTTTGACAAGGAACCATTCATCAAGGTTAAGTATACCGGTTTCATCCCAGTCAGGGATGATCACACTTGAAAAATTCCTGGCTCTTTTGACTGCAAGTTTTTCAGCTGCCCTGTTACTGAAAACCAGGGCTTCAAGCAGGCTGTTGCTGGCGAGCCGGTTTGCCCCATGAACACCTGTATGGGCAACTTCACCAACAGCGAAAAGATTCTGCATGCTTGTCTGTCCATTC
>JAGTVG010000198.1 GCA_018224645.1 Cyclobacteriaceae bacterium | reverse complement strand
GGTCCCGTATATTCATTCCCGCGAGCAGAAAAAGTGCTGTTTCGCCGGTAGGCAGAATACCGCGGTGCTGCTGTCCTTTGACTCCGCCAAAACCAATAAATTCGCCTCCCTGTGGGAGTGCCTGGGCAATAACCTCCTCCATGTAACCCGGCTTGATGTAAGGTGTAATCGCCAGAAAAAGAACCAGTTTTTCTTCAAAGGAGAACGAATCATCCAATTCCAGCAGGCTGTCTAGATCGTTGATAAACTCCCCTTTTTCATAATCCCGCAAATTTAGTTTCGAGCCGTTTTGTTCTGCCTCAATCCGGTCTGCAATCAATTTGGCCAATCCTTCAAAACACCGGGAATATCCATCACCGAAATTGTTAACGATTTTCATTCTACCTTCTGTGCCTAACATAACGAACTGGTTATTGACATCTGGTTACAGGTTTTATACATGGATCTTATCGGAAATTTTTTAATAAGATAATATTTATTTCAGACTTCCTGAAACATATTCCGGTCAATCGGATTCTGTACCTGGCTGGTCAGCTGGAGGTTCATCCTCACAGTCCATGTCGACCGAAACATGGAACGGATCCAGGGCATCGCTTGCGGACTGGGCCACCGCTCTTCTGGATCTTTCGTTATCATCATGCAACTGCTGAACATAATCCTCGATCCCCGCGCTGCAACCTGTATAATCAATCGGCAGGGTGACACTGCCGTTATACTGGCTGAAGGCTGTCACATGATCCTGCTCATGAGGCGCCAGCACATTACCGATGGCGGACCTGACCCGTTCATGCTGACATTCCGTCAATCCCTGAGGAACCTCCGGAAGGGATACACTGGTAGAAACAGCATAATTGATCACCAGTTGACCGGTATAATGCCAGCAATCGTTGTCCGTACAATTCACACAATCTTCGGAGGGTGTCCTTGACAGATTTCTCGTCGAACCAATACCGCCATTGAAGGTAGCATCCGTTTGTCCTTTGAAATTGACTGTATTGGCAAAAACAGTTTGAAAATGGGGTGTCCCGAAAGTCTGAAAATCAGGGAGGTTTTCGGACGTCATGACTTTTTCTTCCTCCATCTCAGCTTCTTTTTCCATTTCTTCAGCGACAGGATCGGATGACGCCTGAGGGTTTTCTTTCCCTTCTTCTTCGGGCATCATCTGGATTACTTTTTTCCCATCTTTCTGTTGCTGAACGTGTTTCAATTCATGAGCCAGCAACTGTTTCTCTTCCAGGCTGCCTTCGGTGTAATAATGGTTATTCATAACAATGTGATTATGCCAGGTAAAAGCTTTAGCGCCAATTTCCCCGGATGCCTGGGTAGCTTCTTCGTCGCGATGGACTTTAACATCACCGAAATTGTCATGCATTCTATTTTCAAAAAATGACCGGTTACCAGACGACATTGGGCTTCCTTTTGCATCAATGTTATTCATCAAATGACCAAAAAAGCTTTTGGAAGAATCAAATGATTGCTGATCTGATTTTTTTTGCACTCCTTTCTTTTCTTTTTCCTCTTCCCCGCATTTTTCACATTTTCTCTGAACCTGAGCTTCAAAGAAAGCTTCATTCTGATGTTTCTTTTGGGAAGGTTGCTGTTTTTTGAACCTTCGTTTCCGGCTGATGGATTTGGTTTTCATGGTAAATCTAAGTTTAAATTAAAACCTGGAATTAATTGACCTAAATAGTGTTTTAATCTATTTAAATGGCTTGCCGATGATAAAAAGATAGCTTTTTGCCAGCCATAGAAAAAATAACATTTATATCCACAATTCATATACGATTCGAAATCAATCCTTATTTCAAAATATTTACTTTCATCCAAATCAATAAAAACAATTTGATCTGGTGTTTTACGGTTTATGCAAACTAAATATTCATTTGGTAATTCCTCAAAGGGAAAAAGTTCCCGTCTTAACATACTATTCACTAGCATATCAAAATCATTTTCTAAAGCCTTCCCATTTATACCTTCTAGAAACCTTTCTTTGTCAAGTAGGTTGAATTCACCTTCGATAAAGTCCATTTGCTCATCCAGAAAGTTAATTTTTCTCGATTCAAAATTATATTTCCAAGAAATATGAAGTGATTTAAATTGATGATAAAATTGTATTATTCCCTTAGGGAAAACCTGCTTTAAAGTTGAATCAGATTTGTGCGTTGAGTCATGAAGTATATATTCATTTTTCATAATTTTTATTTGATCCATCAATTTGAGTGATTCAATAAAATTTTCATGTTTTTTAATATAAAAATCGGCCATAACTTCAATTAAAATTCCATAAATATATGCTTGTTGGATAAATCAATTAAATCATTTCTATATGCATTGTTAAACCACCCAGGAGTTTTACCCTTATTATTTGCATAGTAGCTATCCATTGTTGCTATCAAATTTTCAATGGAATTTCCATATGATTGTGTGGGTAATGTTCTCCTAACTTCGACAATAGCAGCGAAGACAGTTCTGGGAATATTTTTTCCTGCGCCGTCTGATGCTTCTTTTAATCTTGATGCCGATGATTCGTTGAAGGAGGTTAAACTGATATTGGTAATTTCCGGGGAATCCTGGGTGAAAGTTGAGGAGCTAATCAGATTTCTTGTGTAAGCTCCAGGACCTCCTGTCAATTCTCCATACTCTACCTTTATTTGGAATGGAAATAATTTTAAGTTTGGTTTTGTTGGGTTTTCACCAAAGTAATTCACATCTACCTGATAATAATATTGTTTATTTGGATTACCTATAACATCCTGCTTGGCACGATTTTCTATTTCTGTTTTCATGTTATTATTGGTTTCTTTTGTCCCCGATACTAAATTCCAGTTTAACCCTGGGCCGTGAAGATTATGATTCAATAAATGGGCTGCTACCCAGCTTTTTGACCTTTTGGATGGATCAATTAAATCCCAACCAAGTGGAGCTTCCTGTGGAGTTGAACCAGCAGTATTTCCTGGAATGGAAGTTAAAGGAAATGCCAATACCTGAGAAGGTCTATTTTCGCTTATCGTATTATGACTAACATGAGTTTCAATGTTGTTTGTACCTTCGGCATTTATATCAGCAATTATCAGTTGCTCAATAATAATATTAACCTTATTATTTAATTGAGTTTTTATCTCCTCAGACTCACGTGAACTACTTCTATCTACTGCTATTTGATATTGTGATAATAAAGGAACAATTTGCGCTTTTGTGGATTCAATCAAATTAAGAGCATTTAATATGGGTTGATTTATAGCTACTTTCGATGGAGTTTCGCTATTCTGTTTTGTGATTTCAGCCCGTCGATCGAACATTAGTTGTTCAATTGTTTTAGGAGTAGAGGCTACCATTATGTTGGTTGTATTTCCAACAACTTGTATATATAGGCTATGGTTTTGTCCATCCTTGGTTCTGAATGTCTTTCTTAATCCTAATTTTTCTAAAATTTTATTTATTGCTCCTTTAATTGCACTTTTCCCTTTCTCGACAACCCCTTCTCCAAACTCAATCACCCTCAGAACACCATCAATGATCGGTCTGCCTACCTTCAGTGCTTTGCCCACCAGCCAGTCTATTGCTTCCGTAATCTTCTCACGGATCTTACCGATGATCTCAGCCAGTTTCTTACCGATACCGCCCAGACCTACCTGGTTGGCCAGGAACCCGATGAGTACAGGAATTCCCCGCGCCATGGCTCCTTCCAGATAATCGGCAGCTACCTTTATATTTCCGGCCGCGATCTCCGCTACGCCATTGACAAAGGAATTGAAAATTTCCAGCATGGCCTTCAACTGCTCAATAAAGGACTGAATGGCCCGATAAATGGCGATCACACTATTGATCACCGCCATAATACCCGTGGGATCCAGCATACTTAATAATTTTACAGTTACTTCTGTAATGATTTTGGTCATGATCCAGTTTTTCGCTGCATCCAGAACCATTTTCCAGAGATCGCTTAGTTTCTCCTTAATGAATTCCCAAATGGCAATCGGGCCTCTGTCAATGACATCCTTCACAAAGGTCCAGATGCCTGTTAACTTATCAATGGCACCCTTGATTTTCGCCACTTTTTCAGCGCCAATCTGTTCGGTCAGTTTCAGCCATACGCGTTCCATAATCCGCTCAATACTTATTCCCAGTATTTGCAGAACCAGATCAAGGATACTTTTGAAACTCAAGTCCGGAGGCATTTTAATTCCTAAATCACCAAGAGATCCAAATAACCAATCGGCCAACCCTTTCAGGAGATGTTTGAGAATATTGGCAAAGAACTGTACAAAACCCTGTTTAATGCCTTTTAGAATATTGATGAGGAACCCAATAGGATCGCGCTTGATATTGGCAAAAGCTTCCATCGACCGCTGGATGATGTTGTTGACCGTTTCGAACGGGAAGTTCATCGCGATGAGCAATATCTCTATCGCGATTTTCACAATGGTGACAATAAAGCGGACCAGCCGAATGACCGGATCGCCGAAGGTATTTACAATTCTACGGAATACACCAGGCGGGTTAAGGAAATCATTCCAATCCATGGATTCCCAAAGGCTGGTAAAGAGACCCAGGATGTATTCAAGTGTGAAGTTGAGTTGTCTGACGGCTTTATCTATCTCTTCAGACATCTGATCAATTTTTCCGCTTTCCTTCAATTGGCGGAACTGTTCCTCACCTCCATCCATTAAACTAAAGAAACCATGGATAATATTCTCTGTATTTCGTGGGACACGATCTCCGGTAAACGGATCTTTTCCAATCAAAACGGTAATCAGAAAATATCCCCTCGTTTCTTTAGCAAAATTGCTAAGCCCGCTCAGAAGGGCTTCCCTGAGGATTGCGACTAACTGGATCATGGCATCCGTCATGAAGTCAACAATACGGGTGATTGGCGTAATGAATGCCTGGGCAATTTCAGTGAATGTTTCAATTGGAGTATAAAGCGATTCGAAGGAAATGGCTTTCCAGATGGTGTCGAATATATTTCCAATATCTGATATTAAGGAAAGTACCAGGTTAATGCTCCGGTCGATCCATGCTACGCATTTATCAAAAATGCCATTTTCGATCATCTGACCTTTTATTTGCGCTCCCCTCTCTCCCAATACTTTCAGGGCGGCATTCAAAATATTGGTGCCATTGCGGTCTACAGGTTGCTTTGTCACCGGATCTTCGCCAAGGATAACCGTGAGCAAGTCGTAAGCGTCAGGGAAATATTCTTTGATAAATTTAACCAGCACATTGATGGCAATGTCTTTTACCATCGTCAGAAAATCACCTCCGACTTCTCCAACAAAGGAAACAATGCTTGTAATGGTATCCCGGAATAAATCGGCCACCCGATTCATGACTCCTTCCGGATCACCGACATCATCCAGGCTGAGAGAATTCCAGAACTTTTCAAACCTCGATTCAACACCTGAAATCAGATCGGAGAATCGTTTAACAGAATCAAACAGCCAGTTGGCTACCGGATTGGTTGCCTCGAAGTAGTCCAGTACCCACTTAACCATATCCCCACCGATCGGTATCAAATCAAGTACTACATTGAGAAGTGTCAATGGAGTCTTGTCCACACTTCTGCCAGTAATGGGGTCGTATCCCAAAATGTAACTCAACAAGGTATAACCTGGAATTTCGATAACGAAATCACGGACTTTATCCATTAACCAATCTTTGGCCGCATCCAGACCTTCTTCGATGTAACCGGCTATATCAGAAGCCAGGCCGGAAACGGCATTCCAGGCATCTCCCAGCCAACCACCCTGGATCATCGGCCCTGGTGATTTATTTTTTACCTGCAGGGCTGCAGATGATATCGCTTTGGTTTGGATATCAGCAGGTTGGTCATCTGTTTCAAATTCTTCGCCATTGGAGGCAAAACCTCCTGCATTACCCATCTCCATCCTTTGAACTGTTTCCTCTTCTTCTTCCAATTGCTCAGGTTTTGCCTGCATCATTTCTTTTTCTTCTTCTTCCCTGTGATCCTCCGTTTTGGCCTGGACCGGTTCCTCCTCATCGTTTTCGGCCTTTCTGCTGACATTATATTTTAGTTTGCGGAGCTCTCGGAAGGTTTTGGGTTCCGTGTCCGCATCACCCAGTTCCGGATCCCTGAGATTTCCGGTCATAGCTACCAATGGATTGAAGAAACCCTGCCAGTTGCTGATATCATGGGTCTGTACCTGTACTTCCCCCCCCAGGTTGTCATCGCCGGCTGTATTGCCGTTCACACTTTTTACCCGGCTGGAGCCTTCCATTCCTATCACCAGTCCGTAATGCGAACGTTTCTGTCGGAATGCCAGGTCACCGGGTTTGGGCGTATGGCCCGGCGGATAGGCAGCTTCGGGAGGGATAAATGATTCACCCAGTTTCCATTTGGGCATGGGAATTCCCGCTTTGTTCAGTGCCCAGAAAGCAAAAATACCACACCAGCTGGGCATTGCATCCCGGTTCTCCCTGACATGGGTATCAGGCTGGTTGGGCACCATGCCAGGAATGACGGATTTCTTTTTGATATGTTCCTTATAAACTACCCCCTGTTCGCCGGTTGGCCTGGAAACAATTTTATCATCTCCGAAAGTGGTGGTAAAATATTCCATGAGGCGATCCCAGCCAAATCGGTATCCATCCGCACCTTCCTTGTTGGCAATCACCTTGCCCTGTTCAGCCTCAGCAAGTTCGACCGCTTTTGTAAGCTGGGGAGCAGCCTGTCGCTGAAGGATAGATTTTTTCTGAACAGCGGTGAAAGAATGATTCCGCTGTGCCTTTGATTGTAATGGAATGGCTCCCTGCTGGATGGTATGGGTCAGTTCATGGGCAAGAAGCCTACGTCCCGATCCTGAATCAGGTTCAAATTTCCCGCTGTTGAAAAAAATATGATTCCCGTAAGTAAAAGCATGTGCATTCAACTGCTTGCTCAGGTGTTGCGCCCCTGTATCCGTATGGATCTTAACCTGACTGAAATCTGCCCCAAAACGGGAGGACATTTGAATTCCTACCGGTTCCGGTATAGATTGTCCGCCAGGGATTGCACTGTGCAGTTGGTTTTGAAAATGTGTATCCTGCCCCGGGGGTCCACGGCCGCTCATCTGGATCACATCCGAATGATACATTGACGTAGATCCCTGGTTTGAATATGTCTGCAGGTTTTCTTCTTCGGCTTCAGAAGAAGCTCCCATATTGTTATTATCTCTCTGTATAAATGTGATTTCTTTTGACTGGATGACCGGTGTTTCCTCTTTTTCTTCATCCATGAGCCGCTGAATTGAAATTTCAGCAGTTTGCAGGGTCTCCTCTTCCTCCTCTGGTTCCTGTTCCTGCCGCTGTATATCCTGAGCATTATTTCCAATAGAACCAACCGTAGACACCGGCGTGTTAACAACTCTTTCCGCTATAAGGTCGGCTTCCTTTTCATAATCATCACCGGGTTGATTAACCTGTAATTTGGTTTGAACGGCAGGTTTGAAAAAAACAGATGCCGGCGCAACGGTGCCACTCTCTTTTTGTGATCCAAAAAAAGAATGATCTGTGTTTCGGTGCAGAAACACAGCGGGTTTGACCGTTTTTTCAGCTGTGGAAAACAAATTTATTCAAGGCTAATGTCCTGAAATTTCATGACGATCTATTCCATTCTACAAACAATATCTCTTTCATCCAGTCGAATTTTATCGTTGTATAATCCCATGGGACGTACGCAAGTAAAATATCGACCGTTTGTTCCTGCACATGAAGAAAATAAAATCCATTCTTCATATGTAATGTACCCTCCCGTATGATAAATGTATTTCTCAATCCATCCGGACTGGTTTTTTTTAACTTATCCCAATGCTCAACCACCGATCTCAATATGATGTCGATCTGATCATCTGTTTTGATTCCCGGTTTGATCACAGTAAGGCAATGATTTCCGGGTTTCAGACCTGCGAGCACTTTCGGCAGGGTGAGCTTCCACTCCGGCACCTCCGTTTCACCTGTCGCCAGGTAATGCAGAAGCATGGGGATCTCATTTTGGCCGGTAATCATTCCGCCCCCGTTAATATATCCCAGGTTTTTTAAAAATAACGGCAGAAAAGGTGCCAGCAGGACCAAACCTGCCTGACCGACAGGTGATCCTCCATTGAGCAGCCCAGGCGGCTCTTCATCCGGTCCGGGAGTATCTCCAGGAATCCTGTCTTTTTCTTTTTTTGAATGATCCGTTTCAGCCAATGCCCCTGAAAAAACATGTTTGATCTCACCGGGAATTTTCATCTTCCTGAAATCAATGGATCCTGGAATGAGGGCTTCCCCGGTTATTTTTTGTAGAATTCCACTCACCGGCATCTTTTTCCCGGGTACCCATAAATAAAGCCTGTAATAAAAATCAATCGGTTCTATGGGGTATAGATATTCAGGATTGCGGGAAAATAAATTCATGGAAGCTTCGATCAATATCCCGGCATCTTCCTCTTCTACCCGGTTGACCAACAGTTCCTTCACATTCTCCTCACTGCTCAGCTTGAAAAACCGGTTGAAAGCATCCTTATTGCCGATAATTCCAAACAGTTCAGTTCTCAAAATTTCATTTGCTGCAAGTTCCCTGAAAAAATCGGTTACCAGATAATTCCAGTCTGCTTCTGAATAAAATTGACTCAATTGTCCATGTCCGATAAATTTCAAAATGATGCCGGCATTGTGCCAGGCAATGGGAATTTCAGATTTCTGATTTTCAATAATTGATTTTTCGAGTGCATTTCGGATCTGCCTGCTGATAACCGCACTCATTTCATCACGTTCGATAAAAAAATCACCCTCCAGGATAAGCTCCACATCTATCCTCAGTTCAGGAATCGTGACGACCGATCCGGCACCGGTAAGGGCATCTGCATGCTGATCGATCGATCTGAATATATTTTCCTTTGCCCATTCCACCGTTGTATCACCTCCCAAATCCGCGCGTTTGAGCGTACCGAACTTAAATTCGATCTCCGCATTCTTTATTCTGTTTTTTTCCCGGACCATCATATCAGAAATTGAGATAATGTTTCAGCCAGATCTTTAAGTAAGGCGATGTATACCTGTTTTGCCGGCGTTTCCGCCGCAGTTTTCTCCAATTCCTCCCTGACAGCTTCCAACATGCTTTTGAGGATCTTCTTATCTTCATCATTAAAATCCACTGCATCTTTCCAGGATGAAATAAATTCGCGTATCATTTTAAAGGTTGCCTCTGTTTTCACTCCCG
>JAGTVG010000197.1 GCA_018224645.1 Cyclobacteriaceae bacterium | reverse complement strand
CTTATATTCGCAGGGTATTTTCGGAGTACTTTCTTCCGAATCCGGAAGGAGGTCACGGGGAATAGCGCAGTCCGGCAGCGCGCTACGTTCGGGACGTAGAGGTCCGGGGTTCAAATCCCCGTTCCCCGACAGGAACCTATCATGGTCTTACAGTTTGAGAAGCAGCCCGGCAGCGCGTCCCGATTGGAATCGGGGAGGTCCGGGGTTCAAATCCAAATTACCCATTATTTTAACTTCATTTAATATGCATTCATTCCCTGTTTTTTTCCCCCTGCTTGTTTTAATGGTTTTAATTTCCTGCGGGCAACCTGCCAGACGTGAAAGCAAACCGGCTGATTCCGCCGAAGATCAAGAAACCGGAACACCACAGACAAAACCTGAAACCAGTGAACAGATTCAACGGCAGAAGAACCCAAAGACTTTACCCGAAATTCAGACAATTCATATGGATACGATCCTGGGAGCATGGATTCGGCCGGATGGAAATTATATCCTTGAATTCACCGGACTGAACGAGGATAATACCCTGGAAGCCTATTATTATAACCCAAAGCCCATAAAAATATCACAGTCCCAGGTTAAAAGGGAAGACAGGATCAAAATTTATGTCGAATTTGATGATACGAATTACAGGGGCAGTTATTATGATCTTCAGTATGATCTGGCCAATGATGCATTGACAGGAAATTATTACCAGGCCACATATGGACAAACTTACCCGATCGCGTTTATCCGGCATGTGGAACCTGATTGATAACGTAATCATGCTATACACAGACTCTTTTTTAAATATGTTGCTCTTCGGTTCAGTTTTTTTTATATTTAAGTTTAATTATCCTCAGCATGAAATCAGGTGTATTCATAATGATGGTCTGCCTGGCTCTTATTAAATGTATGCCTATCAGGGTCACTACCGAAAAAATAGAAGGCGCTACTTTTCTCGGATACGAGACCTATAATTTTTATGATGTTGAATTTCAAAGATATGACAGCCTTCCCTACACCAGGGAGAATATGGATTTTTTATTGAAGGAGATCAGGGAACAGATGTTAATTAAAGGTTTTGACCTTTCTGAGAATCCTGATCTTCTCCTCAATGTGGGTGTTGTTGTGAAACAACAGGAACAGACCCGTGAAACAGATCCCCGTTTTGATATGAACTACATCGGGCAACGAACCTATCACTGGGAACGCAAGGAGATTGTAACCGGGACCTATGAGGAAGGAGCCATCACCATTGATTTTGTGGATGCCGAAAACAACCGGATGATCTGGCAGGGGACGGCGGTTGGCATACTGACCAATGATCTTGAAAAGATGCGAAAAAGGGCCTCCTATGCCATTGAAAAGATTTTTAGTAAAATGCCCCTGTACTGATCAGAATCAACCGGTTTTTTAAAATATTTACATATCATTTTCAGTCATTTTACGCCACTGATTCGGCGTCATATCCTTCCATTTTTTAAACATCCTGTTGAAATTGGACAGATTGCTGAACCCGGATTCAGATGCGATTTCCGACACATTCTTTGGGGTATGTGAAAGTTGATTTGCAGCATAATTCAGACGAAGTTCATTGATAAAATCCGTATAACTTTTTAAAGTCCTTTTTTTGAAATAATGACTGAAAGCGGATTCATTCATACCGATCAGGGAGGCCACCTTACCAATCTTTATTTTATCCCTGAAGTTATCCAGAATGAAGGCATGCACCTTTTCAAAATTTACCTTCTCTTCCTTTTTCCCTTCATAATGATAGCGCAGGCTTGTCAGATAGTTGTATTCTCCTGTCTGACTCAACTCATTAAATATGGCGTAAAGAGAAATCCACGTGCCGAAATCAGGATCGATCTTCAGTTTAAGAATCTCATGTTTTATCTTTTCACGAATTGAGCCATAAAAAACAATCCCTCTTCCGGCAGAAAGCAATAAATTACGGATATGATTAAGTTCCTGCCGCTTTAATAATTCTTCCGAAAAAACATGATCATTGAAATGGATGACCACCACCTTGATATTTTCCGGATTTTCAACACCATTTGTAAAATTATTCAACCAGCAATGAGGGATTCCAGGCCCGATGACGACGAGGTCAGTATTCCCGAATTCCCTCATGCTGTCCCCAACAAGCCGTAACCCGCTGCTCCCGAGGGTCAGGGTCAGTTCATATTCTGAAGCATGGTAATGAAAGGGATATTTTAATTTTGACGATTCAAAAACACTGATTTTAAGGGGGTGATCCCGGTTGGTTTCGACAAACTCCTGTATAGATTTCATTATGTGATGAAAGGGTAATTGTTCCTAAATATATAAATATTCACGATTGTATTGAAATTGGGCAATAAAATACTGGATTGCAAGGCCGATATACCCTTAAATTGACGAAAATTGCGATTTTTAGCGGGATAATATTTATTTTTTTCTGTTTCCCGGTGTTCAAAATGGGTATGCTGGCGAAATTGAGCAATTTGGGATTTAAAACAGAATCACCTGTTTTCACTTACATGATTAAATTTGACCCTGGAGGATTGCTTATTCATGACCGGTTAAAATTAAAACAAGCCAGCGATCAAATTTATCAGTATATATTGGATATATTTTTATAATATGCAGCAGATTTAAATCAGGCCAAATGAAAATCAAATTTTTGTTCATCGTTATATTAATTATTTGCGGGTTCCCTGCCCTTACTCAGGATGCTGAAAAAATATTATCCAGGTATTATGAAAAGGCGGGTGGTCTCCAGGTGTGGAAAGATATGAAGACCATGAGGATGAAAGCGAGTTTCGAACAGGGAGATATGAAATTAGGGGCTATAATATTCCGGAAACAACCTGATTTTTTCCCATTTTTGGCAAAACCTCTGATGTGATAGAATTCTTTTCCTTTCATTTGAATTTCTGGCAGATATCCCTGATGGTTTTTTCCGCATTGTTGATTGGCATGTCGAAAACCGGGATTTCTGGAGCCGGAATGGCGATGATCCCCATGATGGCTTATATTTTTGGCGGGAAACTTTCGACTGGAATCGTATTGCCGCTTCTGAGTATGGCTGATATTTTTGCCGTTGCCTATTATCACAGGCATGCACACTGGATTTATGTAATCCGCCTGTTGCCAACCACGGTCATTGGTGTCCTGATCGGGATCTATGTGGGTGATGTCATTTCTGACCAGGTTTTTAAGGATATTATGGGAATTATTGTTATCCTGAGTGTAGTAATTCTCGTTTGGAGGGACATTCGAAAGGATGTGAGGATCCCGGGAGGAATGGTCTTCCCGGTATTGATTGGCCTGGCCGGAGGTTTTGCCACCATGGTGGGAAATGCAGCCGGAGCAATCATGGCTTTGTACCTGCTTTCCATGCGGTTGCCCAAAAATGAATACATCGGTACGGGTGCCTGGTTTTTCCTGATCATTAACCTTTTCAAGGTCCCCTTCCATGTTTTCATTTGGGAAACGATTACTGTCCAGACCCTTCTGCTCGATTTTATGTTACTGCCTGCCATTGCGGCCGGAGCTTTTCTGGGGATCTATATTGTAAAATTCATACCAGAAAAGGCGTATCGGGTGTTTCTTCTGGTGACCACAGCCCTCACCGCCCTGGTACTGATTATCCGATGATTATATGAACGTCTACCAGAAATCCAAAAAAATGATTTAATTAGCTTCTTACAGAAAGAAAAATGAAGCTCATCAAAAAAGTAAAAACCATCATCCAGCTCGTCAAATAATCGTTGCGTTAAGGATTACCGGATAGTTGTTGCTTCCGGGATATTTTTTTGTTAACTTATTCTGACCGGACCAATTTTTAGACTATGTTTTTATTCGCAAGATTTTACGTTTTTCTATTCCTCCTGGTAGCTTTTCCCGATCAGCGTGATCAGGACGATTATGTGGAGTTAAGGAAGGATATGGTGGAAAGGCAGATCAGGAACCGGGGAGTCAATGATCAGGCTGTTCTGAACGCCATGCTGAAGGTTCCCCGTCACCTATTTGTACCGGATCATCAACAACCCTATGCTTACGACGATCGCCCATTATCCATTGGAAACAATCAGACCATCTCCCAACCTTATATTGTCGGATTTATGACGGAAGCGATCAGCCCTGAGAAGGGTGATAAGGTGCTGGAGATTGGGACGGGATCGGGATATCAGGCAGCGGTACTGGCGGAGATCGTCGATAAAGTTTACACCATTGAGATCATTTCTGAACTGGCTGATCGGGCAGAAAATACCTTTAAAAGACTTGGTTATGACAATATTTACTCCATGGCGGGGGATGGATATGCCGGATGGCCCGAGGAAGCCCCTTTTGATGCCATCATGGTGACCGCCGCTCCTGAAGAAATTCCACCACCCCTGATCGAACAGCTGAAAGAAGGAGGAAGGATGATTATTCCTGTCGGGCCAATTTACCGGGTTCAATCACTTCAGCTGCTGATCAAGAGGAATGGAAAGATGAAAGTGCAGGACCTCCTGCCTGTGAGGTTCGTGCCATTTACCAGGGAGGAGAATTGATGGTCGTAACAACTCATGCCCTCACTTTGTGTGATGGCATGAGTTCTTACATTGAATTTCAGTCAAGCTGGTCAGGATCCGTAAGTTTTCCTGCGAAAAGGATCGTTCCCGAATGTTTTTCCCTGATCAGGAAGATGAAGGGCCTGTTGATTATGATGATATCTGGTTCAGGTGGCAATGAAGTTTCCACAATTTCTACAGCAGTGGCTGCTGCCGCCTCGGAACCTTCCTCATTCACTTCGATCACTGCCTGGTGGATCACCCGGCTGATCATCAGTTCCAGCGGGTTTTCGAACAACCTGGAAAAATCAGCCTCACTGCTGAAAGCGATGCCCATACCCATATTGGAAAGATCATCATTCAGGAGCGTTTTGTATTTAATCCGGAATTTTGGCATGGTCAGCCTTGATTTACCAGGTGTAGTTGAAGATATCCACTGGGTAAAGCTGGCATTATCCAGTGAGCCGGTAATTTCTTCCAGTGAATGTTCCGGAACCGGGACAAGAAGAATCATCGAATATTGTCCATTTCCGTAAGGAATATCAACCAGCCGCAGGTAATCGTTTGAAAAATAATTAATCTCCGCACCGTCGGAAGTCATCATTTCGATTTCGGTCATGTTCCCGTCTTCCAGGTAAAAAGAACTGAGATCGGTAAGAGATTTATCGAACTTATACTGCCAGTCAGCTTTAAAATAAATGGCATTGATCAGATACATAACTGCATCCGCGGGGATCCCGTCAATGAGGTCCCTGATCAGGCCTTCTGTTTTGCCGGATACCCAGCCATTAATTTCGTCCTTTGCCGAAGGCAGGCTGAAATCCAGGCCGGCGACTTCAGCATCATAATGGATCTGCACCGCATCTTTGAATGCTTCCTTTACCGTCAGGTCGTGCCTGTACCAGACTGAGTTTGCGATTTTAAGCAGAACGGTTTTATCGATCCCGAGAAGAAATTCGGTCAGGGTTTCGTAGGAAGCATTTATTCCCTCCTCATTCAGGGATTCATTTCCCAATACACGCCGGATAGCTTCCCGGGTATCCTCACCGGCTCCATTGAGCGTCATACCCAGGGCATATTCCACGCTGAGTGGCGAAAAGAAAAAGTTCCCCCCGGATTCACGGGTATTTATTTCTCCGAAAAGGTCGAATACGAACTCATTGGAAGATGCAATCAGGGAAATTTCCCCGTCTGAAAGTTCGCGCAATATGGGGGGGTTGTCATTGATTTCCGGATCACCTGACTTTTCACAGCCAAACGAAGCCAGGAACAGCAGGACCCATACCAGGGATTTTTTAATGTTCATAAAATTTTTATTATACAGACCCCGTTCTAATAAAAAAGGTTGGAAATATTCTGAAATCCCTGATCCGGTTTAATTTTGGACTTGAATTCAATCAAAAGATAAACGATATGCGAAAGTATTTTTTGATTTATTTTGTTGCGGGTCTTGCAGTTTTTATAATTTCCTGTAAACCCACCTTCAGGATCCAGTCGGAAAACATCCTTGACAGGGATTTTTCACGGTTTGAAAGCTATAAGTTCTTTAATCCGGAAAGTCTCCCGGCTTCCAATTTTTCCTTCAGTGATAAGAATAAAAAACGAATTTATGATTCGGTTGCGGAGGAGATGAACCGGCGTGGATATAAAAGTATACAGCAGGCCGACCTCATCATCAAGATCCAGGGGGGCACTTCCCATGAAATAGAAAACCGCCGGCCAACATATTATGATCCGTACAGCAATTACGGGTATTATGGGTATCCCTATTCCTGGTCACGGGATCCCTGGATGTATGATGACATTTCGAAAAAGACCACCATGCTTATCATTGATGTGCTTGATGCCGGTTCGAAACAGCTGCTCTGGCAGGGAACGGGGTATGGTGTGTTAAGCGATAAGGCTGAAATGGTGGAGATAAACCTGCGACAGGCCATCGCGGATATTTTTTCACAATTTCCCGTCCAACCCCAGCCTAAACAATAACCGGTTAATGATGAAGACCTGGCAAGGTCAAGGTAAAAACCTCCCAGTTTAAAGGGTTTAAAAAAATTTTGGAGGATTAAGGTGTTCTTATTTATTGAATTTCAATAGTTTATGTTTCAACGTTAGATTCGGCTAGAAATAATTGTTTTTCGGTTTAGATTTCTCATTAAATTTGCCTTCCGTTGCCTCCTTAGCTCAGCTGGTAGAGCGGTTCACTCGTAATGAACAGGTCGCCGGTTCGAATCCGGTGGGAGGCTCAGAACTCTGGTGAATAATCAACTTGAAAGCCCGTATTGTGGGTTTTTTATTTTTTCCAGGCGGGTTCTATCAGTAAACCGGTGGCGGCCCTGGCAGCCCTGAAGCTGGTGGAGGAAGGTAAGGTAGATCTCGATGAAAATATAAACAACTACCTGAATGACTGGAAAGTCCCGGTAAATGCCTTCACTGCCAATGTAAGGTCACGCTCAGGAGGCTTCTTACCCATACAGCAGGAATGACCGTTCACGGATTTCCGGGTTACCAGCAGACAGATTCATTTCCAACCATTCTGAAAGTATTGAACGGTCAGGGGAATACACCGGCGATTCTGGTGGCTACCATTCCGGGAAGTATCTGGAGATATTCCGGAGGCGGTTATACCGTGATGTAAAAAATGATAGAGGACGTAACCGGTTTGCCTTTTGATGTTTACATAGAGGGAAACATTCTTAAGCCGGTGGGTATGATTCACAGTACCTATGCGCAACCATTACATACAGAATACCATTCAACTGCCAGTGCCGCATTCGATGGCCAGGGAGAACAAATAAATGGCAACTGGCATAATGACCCGGAACATGCAGCTGCCGGGCTCTGGACAACACCTTCCGACCTGGCAATATATTGCACCGGGATCCAGACAATTTTTTCCGGCACCAGGAATGGGATCCTCAATAGGGAAACTGTTGAAAATGCTTACAAAACATATGGGTGACTGGGGCCTTGGCCTTTCACTTACTGGACAGGGTGATTCATACTGCTTTCAGCTTGGGGGAAAAAATGCTGGTTTTACAAATTTTATGATCGATTATGTACGAGAGGGAAATGCCGCGATTGTAATGACCAATGCCGATAATGGAGGAAACCTGATCCGTGAGATCATGCGTGGAATATCTTTATTTTACGGATGGGAAATCGCCAGCCAACGGATTATAGAACCCGTGGATCTGCCGGCTGATGAACTGGCCAAGCTTACAGGCCGTTATTACCTTGATAACGAGCAGGATTATTTTGTCGAGATCAAATTAAAGAATGGCCGTCTCCTTGTTATCGATCTCAATGAACAGGATTCAACCGAATTGTCAGCCCTTGATAAAAGTAAATTCATACTGCTTGAATATGGCGATGAGGTGGTATTTCAAAATCCTGAGAGAGGTAAATCGGCCAGTGTTCTCTGGAATAACAGGTTTCAGTTTTATAAGACTGAAGATTAGCCAATGAAATATGGTGAATTTTCTGCTTTTATGGGGCTGTTTACAATTCTTTTATGGCTTGATCAATTAAATCTATATTATCTTTCAACAGATCCTCTTTCGTAATCTTGTGTAATGTATCGGGTTGGACACCCAGGTCTTCAAGCGGATAACCACTTGTCCTTAAGGTTCTTCTTACGGCAACAGTTATATTTGCTCCTTGTGGCAAGGGAGTAAAGGGATCAATATCCAGCATATTTTGGCTCCATAGTTTATATAAAGTATTATGACCCCATACATTAGCACCACCAGCACCTGTATTTCCATGGATCCCAAGGATTTTTCCAATTCTGAGATCCTGGAATCCGGCGGCAAACATATCTGAAGCGCTATAACAGAGGGCATCCGTGATTAGTACCATGGGTTTATTAAATACGCTCTCCAAATTTTCGATATTGGAAAACAAACAAATTGGAGCTCCAAGGGAATATATCTCGCCCGTGGACCTTGAATTTCTCAAGGAAAGATGCCATGAACTGAGATCGATTAAACCTTCATTACCGGAATGTCTGGAAGTAAGATCCAGGGTTAACCCTGAATTCAAAAATTGGAAAGACTGGGCCCTGAATGCCTTACCGGAGAGTTTTGCCAGCAATAGTTCACAAGCAGGGATCGATCCGCCTCCATTTCCCCGAATGTCGATTATCAATCCTGTAATATTTTTTTTCTTTAGTCTATCCAGGATGCTCATAAAATCATTTACAAATGCCTTCTCATCAGACGCAATAAAACTGAATATTCTGATGTATCCGACTTTGTCTCCCGTGCCCTTCGTTATGGACTTACCTCTCATAGCGTGATTTTCAGGAGGATAAATCCAACTCCGTGGCAGGGGTCTGGCATTCCCCTTTTCACCTCCGGTTACATAAAAACCCAGTTTTATGTTATTAACGGCGAGTGTATCGTAATCGCATCCATATGCGAAGCTTGAGCCAAGACCTTCATCCGGATTGAAGGAAATCTGTGGCGGATAGTAAGACACCATCCATTCATATTCTACATGGAATATTTCCCCATTTTCATCTTTACAGGTTAATGTCACTAAATTTTCATCAGGGGGCAGTGAAGAGCCTAAGGATCTTATAGTCAAAGTATCAATGCTGCGCGCTCTCTGGGCATCTTTATTACTGCCTGATTGCGCTATGGCGTTCAACTCAACGACTCGTTCAATTGGAATATTATTCCAGCGTAAAACCTGGACCCCTTTTTTAAATTTGTTTTTAGGTATGATGGTATCAAAGACTTTACTTACGATGAACCTGGGGTATTCATCCTCCTGACTTTCGAAATATTCCTCAATCAGGAAGGGTAAAAATGCGAATCGGTTTCTGTAGGGATTGGGCAGATAGTATTTGGTATGCAAATCCCGCAATGAACTGAAGATTTGTAATAATTCAAAGTGAAAGCGACCATCATTATTATACGCATCATTCAGATCAAATTGTAGATCATTGATCATTCTTTCCAATCGCTGTATGGGGTTTACTGCATACATGGATTGCTTTAACACTTTGTGTACATAGAATTGATCAAGGAGCATACGAGCCTGCTTTAATAGCCCTAGTTTTTCATTATTTGACAGGTTGCTGGATCGCTTTTTAAACGTTTCCAGTGAGACTGCAATGTTTAATGATTTGTGTATTTGATCGGAAGGTGTAAACGAATTCTGGAAGCTTCCCAAAGGAGACCGGTCATAGAATGGCGGTAAATTTTCTCTTATAAAGTCAGGAAGGTTGGGTTGATCACGAAGCCGGGAAAAATGCTCGTCATCCTCAATTACTGTTAGCTTGTCTAATGGTAGAGGGATAGCAACCTGACTATATTTTATGGAGGCTCCCCATTCCAGGTTACCGTGTTCTGTATCCAATTGTTCTCCATGAAAATCCGGCAAAAGGAACCATTCCAAATTCAATGGATTGTCGGCGGCTGAAACAAAACCGTCGGCAGTTGCTTGTTCGAGATCCAACGCGTGTTGTAATATATTTGACAAGCCACCTTCCAACAGGTTCCGGGCATCTGCGAACTTTATTCCGCGTAAGAAATTATCAGGATCGGATTCAAGTGAATAGAATTTTCTTTTTGTCCCTGAATGTTCGATGACTTCAATATCATCCGTACTGAAGTTGAACCTGGATGAAAAAAAAGACATAATCCTATTAATGGAATATCTTGGTACACCATTAATGAATACACCATATATATTTCGTTCACAGGCTTCGATCAGTTTTTCATACGGATCTCCTGAATACCCATTAATTATTACGAGATCTGCTTTTTTCCCAATTTCGATTGATCCAAGTGCCTGATCCCAGCCAAGTATTCTGGCCGGATTGTTAGTTATCATCTTTATCAGTTCAATATTAGAAAATACTCCACCCTGATTATCACTTACAAGCTTTGCCACCTTGATCTCTTCTAATAAATTCTTGCTTCCACTTGGAGACCAGTCAGATCCCAGGGCGATTAGAATTCCACTTTCCTTGGCAGCATTTATTTTGGCAGTGTCGCCATACAACAGAATGTTGCTGAATGGAGACCAGGTCATTGTTCCGCCGAAATTTGCTAATATTTCAAAGTCTTCTTCGTGTAAGCCAGTGCAATGTATTCCGTTAAGTCTATTCGTTATCGCCCATTCATTGTTGTTAATTTTCAGATTCTGGAAAAAGGTTCGAGCTTTATCATCAATGCCCTCAGCAAGATGCAGTAAAGTTGTTTTATCATTGCGTAATCTACCCTTGAAATCTGAAGCACCACCAGGCTCTATATCAGCTATACGCGTTTGTGCTTCCGGCAAAACAAGCTCATTTGTCTCCTCAACATTTCTTATGGCGCCATGAAAATACTTTTTTTGAATTTGTGAATTGGCTAAGGTAACACCCTGTGATGTCGTAACCCCGCTTACAAGACATTTGCATTCTACATATTTAACGATTACTTCAGGGAATCCGGGGGTTTTCCCGAGTGTCTGCATGGGTCCCTGTACATTTACCTTATATCCTTTTATTCCTTTCCATTTTGTATGATTATCAAATTGACGTTCAGAAACCCAAAAAGGCAGAATGTTATAAGGAAGATGATTATGTAATTCAATAAATCCCGGATATATGGAGCCGCCTGATTTGATCACATCGTTACTGGAAAATCCGGAAGGTAAGCCTTCTGAAACTGGCCGAATATCAACAATAATTCCGTCTTTGATAAAAATCCGTCCCCGGTTAACTACTGATTGTGAATTATCCATAGTTACTATCCGACCTTCCAGGGCAAATTTCAGATTAAAATGTGGGTGCATGGAATCCGACATTATGATAGGATTGAAGTCCAGGTAATTTCTTTGATTTTATCTGGCCCCCTGTTACTATTGGTGCCTTCGGTACCATGCCAATCCGGTAAATTATAGGGCAGGTCAAACCTTGGAATATTCATCCGGTGAGTATTTTCTGACCATTCTCCTGAATAGGGTGTAGCATCAATTATCGCAGGATTATCAGGCGTTATATTGGCAATAAGTAAGGGTAAATGTGTGTTCCAATTATCTTCAAGTCCGGTTTGAGCAGAGGGGTGAAATAGATGAAACATCTGTTTGTTTTCTGGATTATTCCAGGTAGACATTGCTTCTTTTGCTCCAACACCAAGCGTAATTATCGCTTCAATTGGATTTCGTTCAATCAATGTATTTAATAAATCTTCTCTGAAATTTTTTATTATCGGTTCCTGAGCAATGATGCGCATTTCATTATTGGCCTGTCCAATTATGCTATAAGCGAAGGTATTAATGATGATATAGGATCTCACGATTCCTGTTTTATACAACAGTTTTTGGAGTCTCTGACCTGCATTCCCAACGAATGCCCTTCGTGCAATGGCCTCGTCAGTAGAAGGGTCCTGACCCACTACGATGACTCTGGCGGTATCGTCTAGCCTTCCCCGATAGGGTACTCCGCCGAAATGAACCCGAAATCTTCCTGAAGGGTGATTAACGTAATATGAATCCGGTAATTGGGCAAACTTGTTCAACCAAAAGGGCGGAGGACCCGGATCATAGTCAGGGTTCATTCCAGCCCTCGCCAGGGCAGCAGCAGCCATAAAAAATTTATTCTCTCCAAGTTGACGAATAGTTGTAATTCCGAATGCTTCCTTAAGTTTCTGAGCATCGCTATTAGAGACTCCTTTTAAAGCTTCCGGACTTAGTTCAAGAATCTCAACAATGGATTTTTCCCGGTGTTTAACATCCAATAAATTTTCTAATGCAAGTGGCATATCTTAAATTTTTATTGTTACTGAATTTTTACTTTTATCAGATTTCATAATTGAAGATAACGTGTGAGCAGATGATGCCTTAGGCATTTCAAAGCATAACTGATCAATTTAATACTAAATTTTTTTATTCGCACTATCTTCAAGTTAAACATTTTATGATTCTGACTTTATTACAGTATTGACGTCTTGTAGTTTTTTCATTTCCGGATTGGCTGGACAAGCTCTATTCAAATTTTTGCTTGAGGATTGACATTTAGGATTTGGAAATGTGTTTGACCTTCACATTATTACTCGTTATTCACGTCCTCTTGTACAGATTTTTTTGTATTTTTATATAATATCCTTTATTTTGGACAGCCGGTCTGATTGTTTTCTTCCTTTTTGCAGATGCATTTCTTTCCGGATAGCCAAATCTTGTTACTATCAGATTAATAAATTCCATTCGAAATGAGAAAACTTACTGAAATCAGCGATCCTGTTTTCAAACCTGTTTCCTATAATTCGTTCGATAAATTCTGGTTAAAATTTATCCAGGATGAACGGGATCTTCCTTTTGTTTATCTGACGTTGAAAATAACCTTTATCATGATCCCCCTGGGCATCCTCCTTTTCATGCCGTTCATTCAGGGATGGTTGTGGTGGCTGATTGCCGCTCTTTATTTTATCTATAACAATTTTGTATTTAAAGGTCCCTTCGGGCTGATGTTGCATTGCACAAGTCACAGAACCTGGTTTAAAAAAGAGTACAACTGGGCTAATTACTATCTTCCATGGATTGTCGGCCCGTTTTTCGGTCAGACTCCTGATACCTATGCAAGTCACCACCTTGGGATGCACCACAGGGAAAATAATCTCGAGGATGACCTCAGCAGCACGATGCATTATCAGCGTGACAGTCTTCGTGATTTTTCATTGTATTTCATCAATTTCTTCTTCCTGGGTGCGATTACCTTATCGATTTATTTTCATCGTCTTAATCAGAAGAAATTACGCAACCGTGTGGTCCGGGGAGAAATTATATTTTTGTTGATATGTATTGGTCTGGCCTTTATAAACTGGCAGGCTGTATTATGGGTATTTATCCTTCCATTTTTTCTTTCAAGATTGATCATGATGATGGGCAACTGGGCTCAGCATTCATTTCTTGATCGCGAGGATCCCGGGAATTCATATAAAAACAGCATCACCTGCATCAATACGAAATACAACCATAAATGCTGGAACGACGGCTATCACATCAGTCATCATATCAAACCGCGCCTGCACTGGACATTGCATCCTGACCACCTGAAATCTAACCTGAAAGAATATGAGGTTAATAAGGCGATCGTTTTTGAGGAGCTGGATTTTCTGCGGGTCTGGTTATTTCTGATGAGTAAAAACTATAAAAAACTCGCTGACCATCTCGTCAATATCAATGGTATGTACCAGTCGGAAAAGGAGGCCATTGCCATACTGAAAAACCGGACGCAAAAATTTAATGTGATTTAAGCGATCCTTCCTATCCGTTTTTCAATCCGTCATTGATACGTTTGAATTGTCAGATGCCACAGAATACGGCATCTCGGATACCTCGTGGTCTGACGAAGGCACCTGGTCTGACGACGGAAAGGCGGGAAAGGACGGAGAAGCGCTATTCCCTGACGATCAGATTATCTTTGTTGATGGATGGGGAATTATCGTTGAACCACCTGATAAACTCGCTGAATTTTTCTTCATTTTTCCTGTACCATGCCATAAAATTCTCGGTATCTCCCATCCTGAACAACCAGTAGTTATAGGCTTCATAAACGCCCGCTTCCTTCATGTCACTGTGAAAATCAAACAGGCAATTTGAATACTTGTCATTCATGTTCATGGTATGCCAGTTATCAATAAACGCTGTCCGGATATTTACCAGATCATCGAGTGATATATGGTCTTTCGATTTTCCCGAAACATTTAAGGAACTCATGGACGTGATCAGTTCAACTTCGGAATCAAAAGGCAATGTGATCCCTTTATTATCAGTTGGATCGATTTGCATGGCGCTTTCGAAGTGGGTTGTAACGGTGGTGTCGGTATCAAAAGAAATGGAAGCATCATAGATCCTGAACAGGATTTCACTCATTTCCCTTGATCGTGCTGATTCCGTTTCGAGCAGTATGAACAGCTCACTGTAGAGGATCCCCCATATCCTTTTATTGGATCCGGCGAATGCCCTTCCGAGCCAGTAGTAATTGGAAGAAAGATCAGGTTGCACCCTGATCCCGTTTTCCCAGTTAATAATCGCCTCATTGAAATTTTCCTGCGAATATTCAACGATACCGATTTCCAGGTATAAGTGGCCTGATTCAGGGAACTTGTTCAATCCTTTCTGATATATGACCAGCGCCCTTTCCGGATTCCCAGCGTTATGATAGGTATTCCCGAGAAGCTGGAAAACAAGATCTGACGCCTCCTGACGCTCTTTCAACTTTTCCAGTATATCAATTACCTTGTCATA
This sequence comes from Cyclobacteriaceae bacterium, assembly GCA_018224645.1. Classification (GTDB taxonomy): domain Bacteria; phylum Bacteroidota; class Bacteroidia; order Cytophagales; family Cyclobacteriaceae; genus JAGTVG01. Next base: position 902 of record JAGTVG010000197.1, on the reverse strand, counting down.
TTCCTTAAGGTTGTATAATGCATAAGCCATTTCATAAGGATAATCGATCCTGATCGGATCCAGTTTCTGTGCCTGTTCGAGCAATACGATCGCCTCATCAAAATTTCCATCATTCATACATTTTATTGCCTGGATACCCATATCAAGTGCCAGCTGCTCTTTTTTTGATTGTTGACTGAAAGTGAATGTGGCGGCCAGAAGAAAAAAACATAAAAAAAAGTACTTCATTCCATTAAATTATTTATGTGTTTGAAAAAATGTTTCTGGTATGAGCCGGAACGGATGCAGATGATTCCCTTTTAAAAAATACTACACTTCCTTACTCAGGTACACAACCTTAAAAAATCCTGTAACTTAATCTAACCTTAAAACGCAGGTTGGCGGGGATTATTTGCTTCTCCATGTATTTTTTCTGATTTTTTTAATGAGCACAAAGGTAATCCGGCGTCCATTGGTTAAATGCATTTTATAGAATGATCCGGCGCATATATAATCAGGGTCCCCGGGTTGGAAGGCCCTGATTGAGGAAAGAAATAACGCTGTTGCATAGTCCAGGATGGTACCGGATCTGTCTACATTTCTTTATCATTGCTTCCATGTGCCCGGGAAGGACAAATGGTGCGTGTTTAAACGTACTCCTCTCCGTGTCATTCACCAAGGAAACATTCACTACTTTTACATACTCTTACCATATAAAAATAAGCAGACTGAAAGAATGTATGCTTGATTATGCCATAATGATCATCCCATAACAAAAAATAAATTCTTACATATAGATTAAAAAATACCGATGTATCAGGGATGGCAACACCGATTTCAACATTGATTTATTTAATAAACGGTTGGGGTATCCTGGTAAATTTCACTGTACATGTTCCCGGAAAATACGTTTAAGCTTTTCT
>JAGTVG010000196.1 GCA_018224645.1 Cyclobacteriaceae bacterium | reverse complement strand
TCCCCATCCATCGGTGAGGTTACAGCCATGGTACAGACCGGGAAAGCGACAAACAGTGATCTGTTCATGTACATAAAAAAACAGATCAGTGGATTTGAGCCCAACGCCTCATATTCCATAGTTTTTAACGTGGAGATGTTTGCCCAGCTCAGGGAGGAATTTTCAGGCGATCTTGAGAGCACCAATAATGGATCATTTCTGAAGGTGAGCGTATATACCGATGAACCGGATACCGTGGTGGTTGAAGATACCCAGAATCCGGAGATAAAAATTGTACGGACAAACTTTGACAAGGGTGATGACAGGGTGACCGGTCCCAACATGGCATTGATCGGTAAACTTACCTATACCGATGTGGATGAAACCCCATTATTGCTTGTCGGGACCTCTCAGGCAGATGAAATTCTAGGCACAGCTAATGATGAAGGTGAAATGTGGATGATGATCGGGGTGGATACGAATCAGCCGGTCTACCAGGATATTTTTTATTCATTCATCGGCATCAATTTCACCAAACTATGATATCTCCGGGAATACTCCACGGATTACAACCAAATTGAACATAAAGGTGTCTTCATTATATATTAATTTTTAAATACTGCCATGAAAAAGATGATCCATCCTTCCCGTTTTCTTTCCTGTATCGGAATGGTCTTATTATGCTGGGGTTGTACGGATGATTGTAACAAGGAGGTTTCCTATATTTATTATAAGCCCGTCTACACGACTACGGAGGAAATCCGGAGTTCCTTCGATTTCCAGCAACCTGAAGAGATCAGTTTTCCCGGCAAAATATATCTTCTTGGAAATTTTCTATTTGTCAACGAGATAAGTAAAGGAATACATATCATTGATAACTCAGATGCGGCCAATCCGGTGAATGTGGGTTTTGTGAATATTCCAGGAAATCATGATATGGCGGCCAGGGGAAATATTCTTTATGCCGACAGTTATATCGATCTCTTGGCTATTGACATATCCGATATGAACGATATTAAAGTCGTGAAGCGGATGGAGGGAGTTTTCAACGATCATTATTATATGATGGAACAATTCAATGACCAGGGTGAGGCTGTGCTGGTGACCTATGAAGAGATTGACACCACCTTTACGGATATGAGCGATTGCAATGATGTCGTTCCTTCTTTTCTGAGATTTGGGGGGATTAATGCTACGATGGATAAGGCTTATTCAGGAGCCCTTTCATACAGCAGTGAAACTAATTTTTTCACTCCGGTAGCTTCTGCCGGCCTGGGTGGTTCCATGGCCCGGTTTGCGATTGTCAATGACAAACTGTATACGGCAGGGACCTATTATCTCCAGGTTTTCGATATTGCCACACTTTCAGATCCCGTCAAGGGCGCATGGATCGATCTTGGGTGGGGGATTGAAACCATTTTCCCCTATGAAAACAATCTTTTTATCGGGGCGAACAACGGGATGCATATTTACGACATATCCGATCCTGAATCACCGGTACATGTATCCACTTTTGCCCATGTGACGAGTTGTGATCCGGTGGTGGTCCAGGACACCCTCGCATTTGTCACGCTGCGCTCGGGTACGGAATGCCAGGGATATACGAATCAGCTCGATGTATTGAATATCAAAAACCTTTATAATCCCACCTTGATCAAGTCCTATCCCATGAAAAATCCTCATGGTCTCGGCATCGATGGGAAAGCATTATTCATTTGTGAAGGCGAGTTCGGGCTGAAAGTTTTTGATTCGCGGGATATCTTCAGTATCGATCAACATATGGTGAAAAATTATCCGGATATCCATGCTTTCGACGTGATCCCATTCAATGATATACTGATCATGATCGGAGAAGACGGACTGTTTCAGTATGATTATACGCATCTTGAAAATATGAAACTTTTAAGTACGATTCCGATCGTCCGTGAAGAGTAACATCCGTGAAGTTCCTGCATTATTATCTGGTTGTACTGCTTTCAATTGCCGGGAACAATACGATTTTATCCGCTCAATCCGGGAAGCCTGTTGACGTACGCATTCAGCTCCGGGATAATCAAACGGTAAAAGGGCAGCTCATGATCACCGACTTGCCCGTGATCCTTTCAATATATATTTCGGAGGATGATTCCATGGCAGTTCCAACCAAAATAATCAGAAGAATAACGCTGGAAAATGAGGAAGAAATGGCCAGTCAGAGGATTGCTTTTTTCAACAATACCTTTATCGGGATCATGTCAGGACGCAGCAGTCCGCAAACTTCCTACCGTTCCCAGATCACCGCCGAGATGACCAACGGGATCAGGTTCAATACCTGGTGCTGGACAGGATTGGGCTTGGGTTTCGATCAATACGCCGAGCTCAGCATCATGCCGTTGTTTTTCAGTTTCCGGGGCGACATGCTGAAAAAGCCGTTCACGCCGTTTTATTTCCTTGATATGGGCACCGGCCCTTCATGGATTGCCGAAAATGAATTTTCCGATGATTCCGGTTCTAATGCCGGCCTGATGTATCATTTTGGCGGGGGACTGAAAATTTATGCAGATACGGACATCAATGTCATGATCGCCATAGGTTTCAAAAGCCAGGAAGTTGAAATTACCCGCCAGCTCTGGGGCGGACAGGAGGAAGTAACCAACCGGAATTATAAGAATTTCAGTTTCAGGATCGGTATCGGGTTTTGATTTGCTGGTCCTGCACGGCAGGCTCATTTCAGCCGGCCGTATCCGGATCATCCAGCGAAACGACAAGAACTTCCCAATCCCGGTGCAGTCCATCCAGTTCCAGGTTAATTTTTTCCAGGCCGGCAGTAAGGATATTCAATTTTTCAAAATCGGCATAATTGGCAGGTATGGCCATTTGATATTCAATTTCCTGTTTATCCGTTTCAAGGGAATGGATCTTTTCTTCAATGGATTCAATGTCTTTTTTAATGGTTCTGATCTTTCTTTTCAATTCTTTCTTCTCCTGGTAATCGGCCATGTTTTTTTCTTTTGTCCCCTTATTTTCCGTTTTGGTCTCACCGGCCGGTTTGGTGGTTTTAGCGGAACGGTTATCCATCCAGTAAAGATACTCGTCTAAGGTTCCGGGATATTCCTTAATGGTCCGGTTTTCAATGTACCATATTTTATTGGCCACATTATTGATAAAATCCCTGTCGTGTGAAACCATGATCAGTGTTCCCTTGTAGCCGGCAAGTGCGTCGGATAAAATATCGACCGAATACATATCCAGATGATTGGTGGGTTCATCCAGGATAAGGAAATTAGCCTTGGAGATCAGTGTCTTTGCCAGGGCTACCCGGGATTTTTCCCCGCCGGAAAGATTGCCGATCTTCTTATAGACATCGTCCCCCGAGAAAAGGAATGACCCGAGGACCGTCCTTAATTCAAGTTCGGTATAGCCGCTTTCCGTCAGAATGAGTTCCTGCAATACCTCGTGGCGGTAATCGAGCGCATCGATCTGATGTTGTGCATAATAGGCCGGAATTACCTGGAAACCCATGGAGCATGTCCCGGAAAACTCCTCACCACCTGCTATGATCTTCAGCAGGGTGGTCTTTCCCATTCCATTGGCCCCGATCAGTGCGATTTTATCCTCCCGGATGATCTGGGAGGAGGTATGTGAAAAAATGACCTCAGGACCATAGGATTTGGAAAGACCAGAGATTTCAAGCACCTGTTTGCCTGAGGGTTTTTCAAACCTGAACTCAAAATCGATTGTTTTTTTTGAATCTTTCGAATTTTCGATCAATTCGATCTTATCCATCAGCTTTATCCTGGACTGCACCTGGCGTGCTTTGGACGCCTTCGCCCTGAACCGGTTGATGAATTTCTCGGCTTCCCTGATTTTCTTCTGCTGGTTCATATGTGCATTCTGCTGTAATTCAGCCCTGCTGGTTTTTTCTTCCATGTAAAAACTGTAATTTCCCTTATAAAGGATGAGTTTTTCATCTTCAATGTCAACGATCTTATTTACCGTATTATCCAGAAACTGCCTGTCATGGGATACGATGATTATCGATCCCTCATAGGTCCGGATATAGTTCTCAAACCAGCGGATCGACGGGAGGTCGAGATGGTTTGTTGGTTCATCCAGCAACAGCAGGGAAGGTTTTTCAAGCAGCAGTTTTGAAAGGATAACACGCATTTTCCACCCCCCGGAAAATTCTGACATGGGCCGTAAAAGATCGTCTGTTTTGAATCCGATCCCTTCCAGGATCCCCTCAGCCTTTGATTGAATGGCATATCCGCCATTGATCTCAAATTGTGTCTGAAGGGAAGAAAGTTTCTCGATTTTTTTCGCGTGGTGATCCACAGCGATCTCACCGGCCAGCCGGTCCATTTCCTCCTTCATATCGATCAGGGATTGAAAAGCCTGCATGGCGATGGTCAGTATGGAAAGATCTTCATCGATATCGCCGATTTCCTGGGTAAGGATATCAATGGATTTCCCTTTTTGAATGGAAATATCGCATTGATCAGGTTTTAATTCTCCAAGTATGATTTTTAAAAGGGTAGTTTTTCCACTGCCGTTGATGCCGACCAGTCCCACTTTATCCCTTTCATTGATATGGAGGGAGGCATCCCTGTAAAGTGACCTGCCGCCTATATGATAAGTAAGATTATTGATCGATAGCATCGGGTATTCATTGGCTTAAATTAATCAATATAACGGATTAGGGAATTTCAAGATCCGGGCGGGACCGATAAATATTACGTTCCCTGGTTAAAATCTCCTCCGATCCGGTTTTGCAGGACCACCCCCGGTTTTTACGGGAAAGATACCGGGATGGATACTTTTGTCCGATCCCACATCATCAGAAGAAAAGCATCGGAATTATCCTGGTTAAATTCGATGGTAAAGGGTTCATAGGTCTTTTCCATGGTTTCTACGGGAACTTCAAACCTTACCACGTCCTTTTGTTTATCGTAATCATAGGCTCCCCATTGTCCCAGGGCACTGTTCAGAATAATGGTCCATTTATCTTCCTGCGGGATGGTGAATAGAGAATAGGTTCCCTGTTTAACAAGATTGCCTGCCACCATGATATCTCCGGTTGCCGTCAGCTCCGTAGCTTCATTTGCTCCGGTCCGCCAGACTTCCCCGTACGGCACAAGATCGCCAAATATTTCCCTGTCTTTTTTATGCGGACGGCCATAAGTAATCTTAATATACGTATCATCATACTTCATGGTGGTCAAGTACATCGGGCTGGGTCTTGGATTCAGCGCTTCCTGGGCCATCAGGTTTTCAAAAGCGCCGTTCATGGCAAACAGACATAAAAACAGGTAGATAATCCTTTTCATTTTAAGTTATATTTTTTCGACGGTTAAAGATAAACATATATCTTCAAAACCATATTTGGGGATTTGATAAATTTAAAAAATGATGGCTTCCGGAACTCCGCATCCGGGACCAGATCCGCGGCCACGGGATGTCCGTGAGGGCTTAAATGATGTTGACTTCCGTTTCCAGCAGGATACCGAATTTCCTGGCCACGGACCGCTGGATCTTCTTTGAGAGTTCAAAGATTTCCTTGCCGGTTGCCTCGCCGTAATTGACCAGGACGAGGGAATGCTGCTCATGTACACCGGCACCATTTATTCGCCTGCCCTTCCATCCGCATTGTTCTATCAGCCAGGCAGCCGGAACCTTTATGGCATCAGTTCCTACATTGAAGCCAACGATATGTGGGAATTCGGCTTTTAATCCTTCAAAATCCATCCTGTCCACCACCGGATTTTTGAAAAAACTCCCGGCATTGCCGATCTTATCCGGATCGGGGAGTTTATCCTGCCGGATCCGGATAACAGCCTGGCTGATGGAAGAGGCTGAAAGTTCTTCAATGCCCAGTTTATCGAGTGTTTCCCTGATCTTATCATAAGTTATGTTGTATTCGGGGATCCTGTTCAACCTCAACCGTATCGACCGGATCATGACCTGACCCTTATAGGTGGTCTTGAATATACTTGTTCTGTAACCGAACCTGCATTCTTCCCTTGAAAATATGACCGTTTCCTGGCTTGGAATATCCACGGCAACGACCGAATCGATAAACTGTTCGATCTCAACGCCGTATGCACCAATGTTCTGCATGGGAGCCGCTCCCACCTTTCCCGGGATGAGTGAGAGGTTTTCAAGGCCCTGGTAGCCCATGGCGATCGTTTCGAGCACAAATTTATGCCAGTTCAGCCCTGCTTCCGCCTCGATCCAGGCATGAGATTCATTCAACCCCAGCATGTTTACCTGGTCCATGGCCGAGGTGATGATCAGTCCATTGAAGTTTTCCTTGAAGAGAATGTTGCTGCCTTCCCCGATGATAAGGTATTTCTGATGTTTAAGATCATATTTATGAAATATTTCGACATAATCCGCCGAATTTTCAAGGATCACCATTTCCCTCGCGGAGATCGGCAGATGGAATGTATTATATGCTGTCAATGAAGGATTCCGGATAATTTTCATGCTCCTAAAATGAAGAATTAAAAATACATCCTTACATGTTATTGGAAAAATTTATTATCCCGGCTGTCCGGTAAACCCGTGAGACGGTACCGGTTGATAATGCCGGATCATATTTAACTGATTCGTATCCATTGATTCTTTATTCATTCATGGGTTTCAATCTGGATGGCCAAAAACCGATCCTTCGCTATCTGGCTTCCTCCTGAAATGACATGATGGATAAGAAGCTTAAAAAATAATTTTAAATCCGGATTGTTCAATCATTGGCAAGATAATTGTTATATACATAACAGTAAATAGAACTAAGCATACAATAAGGGAGATTTGAAAATTCCATAAGTTGTCATATGGCTCAATGGGCCAGTAACAGCAGATCCTTGCCGGATCTGCTTTTTTTATCCCCGGATGAAGGAAAGAAACAAGTCATGGCATGGATGGAGGACGGAAAGATATGATTTAATCGGAAACCGGGGATTGTCATTTCTGACATTAATTGACTTAATTTACCTGAAAATACGGACGATGAATAAATACCTGGCTTCATTGGTGCTGGTGCTATTACCCGGGATCCTCCCGGCACAGAAAATCTTCTGGAGTGATATTTCCCGGGAAGATATCATCAAGGCCAGTGAAATAAGCCGGTCATTTTTAAAGCACCTGGAAAAACAGCGGGTTGATTCCATGGAAGTTTTCCTGATGCATGACTCCGTTTATGTGGGGGATGGGACATGGTTACCGGAATATGTGTTTCTTGAAAAGCTGATGGAACAGACCAGGGGGATCCCCCTTCAAAACGTTAAACTTACCGGATATCGTTTCGATGATTTTCTCGAACAATTTGAACAGCATAAAATCCTGGAGAAGGTGTATCCTGTATTCGATAATCATTCCATCCTGATCCAGGCTGATTATCCGGGGAACCGGACGGGAGAGCAGATAACCCTGGTTCTGAAAAACGAAAATGGCAGGTGGACGATCACCGGATTGAATGGATTTGGATTATCTCCCGGTCAGCCCGCCGGACCGGTTCCTGCGGAACTGGGATTCAGGATCGAAAAGATCCCGGAAGCCGGTATTGTCATGCCCATTCCTGTTGATTTTTCAAAACCGGAAAGGGTGGAAGGCCAGGTGATATTCAATCTTGAGGATAAAACAGAAAGGGATGCGGTTTTTCAGGTATTGATCGATGAGTATAAGACAAAGGTCCATTACTATACTTATA
>JAGTVG010000195.1 GCA_018224645.1 Cyclobacteriaceae bacterium | reverse complement strand
GGCGGGATTGATCCGGATATCGTTGTCGAGGATAGAAATCTCGCGCCGATCACCTTAATCCTGATGTCTAAAGGACTGCTGTTTGATTATGCGACGCAATATTATTATTCCCATGAATCCATTGCCGGCGCGGATTCTTTCATCCTGTCCGAAAAGGAATTCAGTGATTTTCTTACCTGGTTGCAGGATAAGGAGTATGACTATATCACCCGGGTGGAAAAATCGCTGGATGAAGTGATTGAGCTTTCCAAAAAGGAGAAATTCAACGGCGTGGTTGAAAATACACTCAAGGAATTAAAATCAAAGATCCAGCATAACAAGGATAACGACCTTCAGAAATTCAAGGAAGAAATAAAAGGGGTACTCGAGGAGGAAATCGCCGCCAGGTATTTTTTAAATAAAGGCGTTATCGAATCTTCTTTCGACAGTGATCCTCAACTGCAGGAAGCCATCAAGGTACTTAACAACCAGCCATCCTATGATGAATTGCTTGCGAGGCAGTAATTCATGTGGCTGTATATCATCCTGGGATGCATTGGATTTACCGGAGGGATCCTGACAGGCCTTCTGGGTATCGGCAGCGGCATTATTTACGTTTTCATTCTGCCCTACGCCTTGAAATATCATGATGTAACGCAGGATGTCCTTGTCCAGTATACCATAGCCAATTCGTTTTTCGGAATGACCTTTGCAAGTCTTTCAGCCAGTGTGACGAATTATTTTCATAAAGACATCTACTGGAAGGAATCATTGCTGGTCTCCATACCCGGCGCAGTCATTTCCATTTTTCTGCTTAAACTGATCGTCGTTAGATCCTGGTATTCATATCAAATCTTCAGTATCCTGCTGATCGGATTTTTACTGTTTATCCTGATAAGTTACCACCTGAAGAAAAAGACCCCACCGGTCAGGCCTTCATTGCCGGTGAAAACCATGGTTCTGTCCGGCCTGGCTTCCGGAAGTCTTTCCGCGCTTACCGGCCTTGGAGGCGGCGGGATACTGATCCCGATTCTCTCGTTTAAATACCATATGGACATTAAAAAGGCAAAATCCATATCCCTGGTCATGATATTCCTGATCTCACTCACGCTCACCCTCATGACGATGAATGAAATTCCCCGGAAACTTTTCTCTGAATACCAGTCGGGATATATTCTTTTCCCGGTGGCATTGCCATTAAGTCTCGGTGTGATTGCAGGATCTCCGGCAGGAGTCAAACTCAGCCATCAGTTATCCTCCCGGATTATTTCATTGATTTTCTCCCTGATCATCCTCATTGTGGTCCTGGAGAAATTGATTTCTACTTTCAGGTTTTGAAAGAGATGATATCTTTTAAAAAGATGTCATCTCTTTACATCCTCCGGTAGATATCCATAATATCTTTCCGGGTCAGCTTCTTTTCCCAGTCATGCCCCAGGGCATGAGTCCACATGTGGGGAAGCTTATACGCTACATCCGCCATTTTGCCGATCTCTTCTTCCGTCCAGCTATGGGAAAGCTGTTGCGGAAGATCGATCCTGTGATACCTTACCATTTCCCTGAATTCTTCCACGGCATCGCCATAAAATTCCTTGAGGTGGTTGAAGGCGATACAGTTGGCATATCCATGCCGCATTCCGAATACAAAGGAAAGGCCATAGGAAAATGCGTGACAGGCACCCACTTCAGAATAGGTGAGGCTGAGGCCTCCAAAAAGGCTGGCAACCATCAGTTTCTCGTTGTTTTCAGGATGCTGGCCACTTTTTTCGCCAGTAAAAACCTCCCGGCATAATTTCAGGGCCTGCTCGCCATAAGCTTTTGAAAATTCATTGTAGAAAATCCCGCTTTCTGATTCGATACAGTGAATATAACAATCCATGCCTGTATAGAACCACTGATTCCGCGGAACGGTGGCGGTAAGGTCAGGATCGAGGATCACCTGATTGAATACGGTCCAATCACATTTCAGCCCCAATTTTTTTTCCGGGCCTGTGAGGACTGCCGTCATGGAGCATTCCGCCCCCGTGCCTGCGGTGGTGGGTACACCCAGATGATACACACCGGGTTTTTTGACCAGGTTCAGCCCCTGGTACAACGAGGAAGATCCTTCATTGGTCATCATCAGGGATAGCGCCTTGGCAATATCCATGATGCTTCCGCCCCCGATCCCGATGACTCCGGAAGGAAGCCCTTTCTGCTGCTTTACCGCGTCACGGATCCTGTCGACCTGCCAGGTGGTCGGTTCATGTTCGTCGATATTTTCAAAAAAAATGACATCCTCCTGGTTGAGGGGTATCCTCTTTTCCAGGGACTTACCCTTGAAATATTCATCCACGATGAAGACCATGAATCTGTCATTCAGTGTCCGTTTTACTTCCAGGATGGCATCAAGCTGATCAAATGCCCCTCTCCCGTAAACGACCTTTTCGATGTTCTTAAAATTCTTATACACGGTTATTTAATGATTGAATGATTTGCTTTACCAACCATAGCCTTTGGCGAAGGTTGGAGTGATTGACTGAATGAGATTGCTGAAAAAAAATTTGGTTACAAGTACCGGTTTTCATACAGAACACCCTGACAGCCTACTGCCTTCTTATTAATTTTTAATTCTTCATTTTTAATTCTTCATCAGAGTACTTTCCTGATTGCCCCCACAAGTTTATCCGCAAACTGTTCCGTCTCATTCTCCGTCCAGGTACACCGGATGCCGATGGATCCCATCCGGCTCATCAGATCTTCAGAACGCGGAAGTTCAATCTGGTGATAATCCTGTGGTGCCCCGAGGGCATGAATGGAAAGAGGCGCCGGATAACTGAGGTTTTTGATATGGTCCCACTGGTTGATAAAATGATACATATTCGTGTACCAGTAGGTAACTCCTCCAACCCCATCCTTTTTAAGCTGGTCAAAGACTTTTTCAGCAATGGGCTTTGAAGGTAAAAAGAAATTCAGAAAAGTGGCGGAATCCCCATCTTCATCGGTCAGCTTCCTGAACTGCAGATCCTGTATTTCTTTTAACCTTTCTTTCAGGTAATTTTTATTCTTTTTGTTATCCTCTAAAATGCCCGGCAATTTTCTCATCTGGGCCAGCCCGATTGCCGCACTCAGTTCACTGATCCTGTAATTGAACCCGATCAGATGATGATTTTCCATCCCCCGGTTATTCCCGGTATGGGTATGCCCATGATCCGATATCTGATCCATTTTATGATACAGGCTCCGGTCGTCGGTAATGACGATCCCACCTTCCCCGCAGGTGACGATTTTAAAATAATCAAATGAAAAGGAACCAGCTTTGCCATACAGCCCGACGGATTTGCCCCTGTAAAATGCCCCCATGGCCTGGCCACAGTCTTCCAGCAGGATGAGACCATGTTTCCGGCAAACTTTCAGAATGCCTTCCAGGTCAGCCGCCGCACCGCACATATGGACGAGCAGCACTGCCTTTGTATTGGGCGTGATTGCTTTTTCAATGCCTTCAGGGCTCAGACAAAGGGTTTCATCGATCTCCCCGAAAAGCGGAAGTGCCCCGCCCAGGAAAACACCTTCCACCGGTGCCACGAAAGTGAAGGGGGGAACGACCACCTCATCCCCGTGGCCCACCCCGGCAGCAGCCATCATGGTGGCTACCGCGGTTGAACCGCTCGTGACGGCATGCGCATACCCGGCACCGGTAAATTTGCATACCTCTTCCTCAAACTCCTTGGACTTCCACATTCCTTTCCGCAGGTCTTCATGTCCATAACGGAATAATGCTCCCGTCTCCAGTACATCCAGGGCCTCCTTGCGCTCTTCAGCGCCAAAAACTTCCATTCCAGGCATATTAAAATACGTTTGGGATTTCTATTGAAATGCTGTAAATCATCAAAATTGATCGTCTGAACACCGGCTGCAATATTACAAATAAATCTTCGGACATTCGTTTTTTATCCTCAAATAAGGTCCATTTGAACGAACATTTTTGTTAATTTGCAAACCTGATTTCGCACTGCATGAAGTTTCTCGGCATTATTCCGGCCCGCTATGGGTCAACCCGTCTGGAGGGAAAGCCTCTCATTGATCTTGAGGGGAAACCCATGATCCGTCATGTCTATGAAAATGCGGTCAGAAGCCTCGAAGATGTCTATGTAGCCACTGACGATATCCGGATCCTGCAGACGGTCGAGGATTTTGGAGGACATGCCGTATTAACTTCGGATCAGCATCCGACCGGGACTAACCGTTGTCTCGAAGCGTATAAAAAGATCCTGAAGGAAAATAACGTGGCTTATGATGTCATCATCAATATCCAGGGCGATGAACCCTTACTGCATCCGCAGCAGATCCAGACCCTTAAAAACTGTTTTACGCATGAGTACATCATGATGGCAACGCTGGCCACTCCCGTGAAGTATCCTGTCGATCTGGATAATGAAAGCGAGGTGTTCGTGGTCTGGGATAAACATTTTAATGCCCTGTATTTCAGCCGGTCGGTCATACCCTATCTAAAGGGCATTCCGAAAAAATCCTGGCTCGAAAAAAATACTTTTTATAAACATGTGGGTTTGTACGGATATACAGCCGATGCACTCGAGATCTATACCAACCTTGCACCCTCGTCATTGGAATTGAGCGAAGGTCTGGAACAGAACCGCTGGATTGAAAATGGATATTCCATCAAGATAGGCCTTACCGATCATGTAAGCATGTGTGTCGATACGCCTGAAGACCTGGAAAGGATCCGGACATTTTTGAAAAAAAACAATAATTTATGAGTGAAAAAACAGTCAAGGTCGGTCAGATTTCCTGCGGGTCAGGGGAATTGTTCCTGATCTCCGGACCATGTGTCATTGAACGGGAACCGGTCATGATGGAAACCGCTGAAAAACTAAAGAAGATGGCTGAAAGGCTGAATCTCCCGCTGATCTATAAGTCTTCCTACCAGAAGGACAACCGGTCGGATGTGAATTTTTACCAGGGACCCGGATTGGAGGAAGGACTCAGAACACTCGAAAAAATAAAAAATACTTTTGACCTTCCTGTGCTTTCGGATGTCCATTATCCCGACCAGGTACAGGCTGCCTCCGAGGTACTTGATATCATCCAGATACCCGCGTATCTCTGCATGCAGACGACCCTGGTTGTCGCGGCAGCCAGGACCGGAAAAACGGTGAATCTGAAACATGGGCAGTTCCTTGCACCGGAAAATATGATAAAACCGGTAAAAAAAGTCGAATCGACAGGGAATAATAAAATATTGCTGACAGAACGGGGATATACCTTTGGCTACAATGATCTCGTGGTCGATCCCAGAAGTTTTTACCATCTGAATGAAACGGGATATCCCGTTATTTTCGACATCACGCATTCTATCCGGAAATACGGCATTCCCAGTGCAGATCCGGGAGGCGGAGCCAGGCAATATCTGAATGTCCTGGCAAGGGCAGGCGTTGCCGCCGGTGTCGATGGCATTTTCATTGAGGCTCATCCCTGTCCGGCAGAGGCGTTATGCGACGCGGCAAGCCAGTATGATGTCAATGAACTTGAGGAATTTATAAAACCATTGATTGAAATTCACCAGGTGAATAAAAAATATCATGTCTGAGGCATATGGAACCCGGGCCATGATTTCTCTGCGAAAAGATGGGAATTCCGGAAGGTCTATTTCACAACACGCTGCAGCCTCAGCCCGGGATAACCCTGTTTGTTACGGGATAAAAATGAAAATTTAAAATCAACAGTCGGATTCACTAACAATTAAACAGACAATAAACTCATGGAACTATACCTGGATTCTGCAGATATAAAAGAGATTAAGGAAGCATTTCAGCTTGGATTTCTGGCAGGCCTCACCACCACCCCCACCTTCATGCACCGGCATGGGATCACCGATATCGATGGAACGGTCATCGGACTGTCAAAGATCGTTCCCGTACTCCAGATCGAAGCCCTTGGAAGCACCGCTGAAGAGATCGTTGCCGAAGCAAGGCGTCAGCACAAACTCGGGCTGAAAAAGAATAAGACCGTATTCAAGATCCCCATTTCCCTGGAGGGTGTAAAAGCATGTAAAATGCTAAAGGATGAAGATTTCCTGGTGAATATACACCTAGTTTATACGCTTCAGCAGGCCTATATGGCCATGGCGGCAGGGGCCGATTACGTCTGTCCGCTTGTGGGAAGGCTGCAGGACCAGGGACAGGATGCATTATGGCTGATCGAACAATGTGTGAATGCGGTAAATTACTACGGGTACAAAACAAAGATCATGTTTTCTTCTGTCAGGAGTGTGGAACACGTACGAAATGCCTTGAATGCAGGTGCGCATACGGTAACGGTTCCCTGGAAAGTGTTGAAGCAGCTGACGGAAAATCATTTTACCGCGCTCGGCACTAAGGAATTTTTTGACCACACAAGGTTGATGACCAAGAAGGTAAATGACATTATTTCGCCGGTCAATCCGGTGGTGACCCGG
The DNA here is from genome assembly GCA_018224645.1 of Cyclobacteriaceae bacterium. Classification (GTDB taxonomy): domain Bacteria; phylum Bacteroidota; class Bacteroidia; order Cytophagales; family Cyclobacteriaceae; genus JAGTVG01. Next base: position 2,672 of record JAGTVG010000195.1, on the reverse strand, counting down.
GATGAATCCATTCACGATTGCCTTGTGAAAATGACGGTGGGTGGTTGCGGCGCGGTTACCATCGTCAATGAAAACCAGGAACCCATCGGGGTATTCACCGATGGCGACCTCCGCAGAATGATCGAAAAGGAAGGAAGCGGATCCATCAGTAAAAAGGCCGGGGATCTTGATCTGAAAAAACCCTATTCCATTGAAGGAAGCGCCCTGCTTTATGAAGCTTCGGCGATGTTCAGGGAAACACAGGTAGATACCATCATCGTTACCGAGCATGGGAAAGCAATTGGCATGATCGATATCCAGGATCTGTTATTGGTTAACGGTTTATCATAAACATTTTGGCAGAGAAAGATTCAAACAGGGATATTCAGGGGGAAATCATTACCGACCCGGAAACCTTTGTAAAAAAACTTAAGCATGTTAAAGCCCTGGTTTTTGACTGGGACGGAATATTCAACAATGGCGTAAAAGGACATATCCCCAGTACCTATAATGAAATTGATTCCATGGGTATTAATATGCTCCGTTTCGGTTATTTCCTTCTGCAGAACCGGAATCCGGTCACTGCCATTGTCACCGGTGAACGGAGTGAAACTGCTGTCAGGTGGGCAGAAAGGGAACATTTTCATGCAGTTTACCTGAAGGTGAAAAATAAGATCGATATCCTTCACATGCTTGAAACGGAACACCCGATACAAAGGGATGAGATTTTATTCGTATTCGACGATATACACGACCTTTCACTTGCGGTTGAATGCGGAGTCAGATTCCTTGTTCCCAATCCGGGTGCGAAAATGCTTGCCGGATTCTGCCGGAAAATGAATTACTGCGATTATATTTCAAAAAATTCCGGTGGTGAAAATGCATTGCGTGAAATTTCCGAAACTGTACTTAACCTGTTGGATCTGTTTGATAAAACCATACAACACAGGATCGAATTCGCGGGGATTTATTATGATTACTGGAAGATAAGAAATGGTGTGGAGACAAATATCGTTGAAATGAGTTATTAGGATGAACAGAACCCTTATCTCAAATTAAACAAATGAGCCTGATCCTGAGCATCGAAACCGCGGCCAGTCTTTGTTCCGCAGCGCTTCATGAACAGGGTGTCCTGATCGGAAGCCGGGATTTAATGGCAGAACGGTCCCATTCCATGATCCTTGCGCCCATGATCCGTGATCTTTTTGCTGACACGGGGAAAGCATGGAAGGAACTGTCTGCGGTCGCACTGTCCAGGGGGCCTGGATCCTATACCGGGCTCAGGATCGGAACTTCCACCGCCAAGGGGATCTGTTATGCCCTGGATATCCCGCTCATTGCCATCAATACCCTTTTATCCATGTGCCATCTCGCCAACTTGAAGAATCCCGGAGATTTTTATCTTTGTCCCATGCTGGATGCCCGAAGAATGGAAGTGTATGCGATGATTGCCGATGCACATCTGACGGTAAAAAAAGATACCAAAGCAATCATTGTCGATGAAGGATCATTCAGGTCAGCACTGGATTCCTGCCCCATACTCTTTTTCGGTGAAGGGATGCCTAAAACCAGGCATATGCTTGAGAATCATCCGAATGCATATTTTCTGGAAAATATTTTCCCGCATGCGGAATCGGTTGGATTTCTTGCACTTGAAAAGTACAGGAACAGGGAATTTGAAAACCTTGAGGCTTTTGAACCGTTTTATCTAAAAGAATTTATTGCCACTGTTCCGCGAAAACTGATTTGAATATGAAGATAGAAAATCCCATAGTGAACAAAGTAGCCAGCAGTCCCCTGATCACCTTCGATCTGGAGGAATTCTATCATCCGGGAGAACGTATCGTATTTGATATCAAGGACTTTCTGTATGAGGGCTTGATCCTGCGCGAAAAGGAATTCAGGGCAAAAATCAGGGAATATGACTGGGCGCATTTCATGGGGAAAAATATCGCGCTGACCTGTTCGGTTGATGTGATCATTCCTTCCTGGGCCTGGATGCTGATCATGATCAGGCTTTCCCCGGTTGCTCATATGGTCGTGCTGGGCGATCTGTCAGCCCTCGAGGGTGCCCTGTTTCAGCAGGCTTTGGGATCGCTGGATGTCGGGGAATACCGGGATAAAAAGGTGGTCATTAAAGGATGCGGCAGGTTCCCTGTACCGGATTCGGCCTATGTGGAAATTACACGTTTATTAACACCGGTAGTTTCAAGCCTCATGTATGGGGAGCCCTGCAGTACGGTTCCGCTGTATAAAAATGTGAATCCGGCTAAAGGCCAGGGATGAACTGTAAATGAACCTGGCCGGAACTTTTGCTAAAACTCTGATGGAATGGTATGAGGGAAAAAAGGAACTATGGATGATGGATGAAGTGTGGCACACTGGTTCTTTTACCCGCTGACCCCGCGGAGCAATCCGTACCTGATCAATTTCCTTCTGTAAATACTTTGATGATCTGTTTATTCAGTATTTCAATCCCATAACTTAAATCATCTTTCATGCCGGGAGTCATTCAGCATTGAACTTTAAAAGGGGGTTCGTTACTTTTAAAAACCACCCAGATATTTTGAAGTTTCAAGTTGATTGTGTGTCCGGTTTGGCAGTGTGGCATGTTTTACTGCTTGATTTTAACAGGAGGCTGGAGATTTCACGAGGTACCCTGGTTTCAAGAAGAGAATCCGTATTTATCATAG
>JAGTVG010000194.1 GCA_018224645.1 Cyclobacteriaceae bacterium | reverse complement strand
GATAAAAGCCCGGATTATTGCTGATGAGGCCATCAGTCTGAGCGAAAATGAAAAGAACAGCAGGATCCGGGCGGATCTGTTCAACAGCATTGGGATAGCCTACCACATGAACGGGAATTTCATTGTATCCAATGAGTTTTTCCTGGAATCATTGAAGTTATATGAATCAGTCAATGATAGTTCAAGAATTGCCAATGCAATGAACAATATCGGGATCACCTATACCGAAATCAAGAATTTTGATAAATCAAGAGAATTTTACAGAAAAAGCTATCTTATTCATAAAAAATTGAATAACATGAATGAGACAGCCGCCACCCTGAATAACCTGGGGAATGATTTTGAGACGGAAGGACTGATCGATTCCGCCGCATATTATTATCATAAATCACTTGGAATCGCCCAGGATTATGGATTAAGATCCAGGCTGGCGGATGCTTATCTGAACCTGGGAAGCATCCAGTACAAAAAGCTGAATCTTGGTGAGGCCCTTGAATTTTTATTGAAGGCCCTGGAAATTGATATTGAAGAGGAAAACTATACCGGGCTCGTCGAAACCTATGGCCTCCTGGGTGAAATACACCTGGAAATGGGTAAACGCCAGCTGGCCTTTGAATATATAACGAAGGCGCTTGAACTCAGTCAGAAGCTGCAGATGAAAAACAGGGAATCTGAGATCTATGAAATGCTGAGCCACTATTATTCCTCCATAGGGGATTTCCGGAATGCCTATTTAAATCATATCCAGTATTCAAACATGAAGGATAGTATTTATACCCTCGAATCCAGAAGACAGATCGAAGACCTTCAGTTGAATTATCAAAACAAGAAAAAAGAGCAGGAAATTACCCTGTTGAGTGAACGGACAACCTTGCAGGATACCCAACTTAAATTACAGAAAACAAAGACCAGGTTACTCCTCGTCTTTACATTGTTCACCATTTTTATCCTTGCCCTGCTGAGCTTCAACATCATGAACAAAAACAGGATCAATCAGTTGCTGCAATCACAGAATGAAAAAATTCAACAACAAAATGAGGAACTTGAAAAAAGGAGCAGGAAACTCGTGGAATTATCGGAAGAAAAAGATAATTTCATCAATGTGGTTGTCCATGACCTTAAATCCCCGCTGAACAATATTGCAGGACTTTCCAACCTCATCCGGATAAATGGAAAACTGAATGAGGAACAGATGCAATATCTCTACCTTCTTGACCAGGTATCCAATGAGGCAAAAAATCTGATCACCAATCTGCTTGATATCAATAAACTCGAATCGGAAAATATTGAAGAAAATTATGAGGAATTTAATTTGGAAAAAATTATCGACCGCGAAATAAATCTTTTCAGAAAGGAAGCACAGGAAAAGAACATCAGCCTCATTAAAAAATGTGAAGAAGGTCTTACCATTCTTCAGAATAAAGAATTCATACAGCGGATACTCGATAACCTGATTTCAAATGCCATAAAATTTTCCCATGATAATAAGAATGTTACCGTTTCCTGTAAAGCTCAAAAAGGGTACATTCATTTAACGGTAAAGGATGAAGGCCCCGGCATCAAGAACGAGGAACGGAATAAGCTGTTTAGAAAATTCCAGAAACTCTCCTCCAGGCCGACAAGGGGGGAAAGTTCGACAGGTCTTGGCCTGGCCATTGTAAAACTGCTTGTAGAAAAACTGAACGGGGATATACATGTGCTGACCGAGGTAAATAAGGGTTCTGAATTTATCGTAAAATTCCCCACCCCGGCCATAAAGGTTAATGTTTAAATTTTACGGGCTAAAAATTTATGAAATTCCCGGGTCAGGATAACCTCCCTTGTTCCGGAGACCGGCCCGCAGGACACGTCCCCAAGATGCTTCAGCGCCGCAGATAACCGGATGTATAAAAAACTCAGGAATTTTCCGGTTAAGAATTTAATGCTGATAAATCAAATCATTAAATTCAACCAAAAGTTTATTTTTCATGGACCAACTCTCGCTGCTTGAATTAAACAACCTGATCAAACGCTGTATTGAAGAAAATTTATCCGGATCCTACTGGATTGTTGCGGAGATCAGCGAACTCAGGGTGCATCAGCGGGGTCATTGTTATCTCGAACTGGTCGAGAAGGACGGGGATGAAATACTGGCAAAAATGAAGGCAACAATCTGGTCCTATGCCTACCGGAATCTTTCGGGATGGTTTGAAGGCATTACAGGGGAAACCCTGAAACCGGGACTTAAAATTCTGGCGAATGTCCAGGTTAATTTTCATCAAGTATTCGGAATCAGCCTGAATATCAGGGATATCGATCCAAAATACACGATCGGTGAAAGAGCACGAAGAAGGCAGGAAATATTGAGGAAACTTCAACAGGATGGCACTGCAGACATGAACAGGGAACTCCCCCTGCCGCTTGTGCCGCAGAGAATTGCCGTCATCGCCTCCCCCACTTCAGCCGGATACCAGGATTTTATGGAACAACTGGGTAAAAATCCTTTCAATTACCATTTCAAGGTGGAACTGTATCAGGCTCTCATGCAGGGAAAAGACGCAGAAAAATCCATCATCAGGGCGATGCTCGCCGTGAATGAATCCCTGAATGAATTTGATGTACTTGTCATCATCCGGGGTGGGGGGGCTAACCTGGACCTGGATTGTTTCGATTCCTATGATCTTGCCAGCCATGTAGCGCAGTTTCCACTGCCCGTGATCACAGGCATCGGTCATGAAAGGGATGAAACGATCACTGATCTGGTGGCGAACACAAAACTGAAAACACCAACGGCCGTCGCGGAATTTTTAATCGGCGGATGTCGTCAATTTGACGAAAAAATTGAAGAACTTTTTGCATATATTGCAGATCAGGCGAAGAGGGTGGTCAAGGAGGAAATTCATATGCTGGAAGATACGGGGCGGAAGATCCGGTTTTTATGCCGGGCCAGGTATGATAAGAGTTTTTTTCAGATGAACCGGCTCAGTGAAAGGCTGAAATATACAACCCGGAACAGGATTCAGGAAATGACATCAAGGATCGGGAAAAGCCAGTTCAGCCTTCATATTTCGATACAGAATATTTTATCCCGGCAGAAAACCAGGATGGACCATATTGAAGCTAAACTGACATTACTGGATCCCGGAACCATACTTAACCGGGGATTCAGCATTACAAGGCTCAATAACCGGATCATAAAAGATGCTGACCGGCTACATCCGGAGGACATAATTGAAACAGAATTTTCAACCGGAAAAATCAGAAGTAAAATAATATAAGACGATGGCCAGAAAAACACTGACATACACCCAGGCACTCAGGAACCTTGAAAAAATCGTTAATAAAATCGAGCATGAAGAACCGGATGTGGATGAACTGAATGACCTGGTGAAACAGGCTTCCAGCCTGATCAAATACTGTAATATCAAACTCAAGGCTACAGAAGAAGAATTGAATAAGAACCTCGGGGATATGTAATTCCCTATCTTACGAGGCTTCTCAGCAGCGAATTAATGATCCAGAGGATGATGCTGAATGCGAGAGCCCACCAGAAACCATCCACGATAAATCCCGGCAATATGACATCGGCCAGCAGGATCATAAGTGCATTGATCACCAGCAGGAAAAGGCCAAGGGTCAAAAAGGTTACCGGAATGGTGATGATCACCAGGATCGGCTTGATGGTGACGTTCAGCAGGGCCAGAAGAAGTGAAAGAATAAGTGCGCTGAGGAAATTTTCGACATGGACGCCAGGAAGCAGATAAGAGGTCAGGAGGATCGCCAGCGCTGTGATCAACAACCTGATCAGGAAACTAGTACCATTTTGCATACGTTATATAATTTTTAGCGGTTCGATTAAAAACTTCACGAAGGTTATCGTCGACATCCTTGATCTTCTTTGCCGGCATTCCGGCATACACGGATCCCGGTTCCACGATTGTATTGGCAAGAACAACGGCACCTGCAGCAATGATGGAACCGGTTTTTACGATTGAATGATCCATCACAATCGCTCCCATACCGATCAGGACATCATCTTCGATGGTACAACCATGCACAATCGCATGGTGTGCGATCGAAACATTATTACCGATAACTGTGGGGGCCTTCTGATAGGTGCAATGGATGATGGCCCCGTCCTGAATGTTTGTATTGTTGCCGATCCTGATATAATGAACATCCCCCCTGACAACGGCATTGAACCATACGCTGCAATAATCCCCCATTTCCACCTCCCCGACAACCGTAGCATTTTCGGCAAGAAAACACTCCTTTCCAAATTTAGGCTCAATTCCTCTCACACTTAAAATCAGGGCCATCTTTTTGTTTTTATCAAAAATAGCACTAATTACAGAAGTTTCTTAAACATAAAATTTATTTTTACGTCTTGGAGAATGACCATGAAGTTTGCTTTTTTATATCATTTATGTTTGTTTCTTGCCATTGCCGGTTGTACCAAACAGCCGAAAGGTGAAATGGCAAAAATCAGCGATCCGGAAAATGTCAGCCGTAAGCCGGAAGGAACAATTTATAAGATCGATACGGCAACAAGTATCGTAACTTGGATCGGGACCAATCCTACAAGCAGGCATAATGGCATCTTTAAAATCAGGGATGGTTCGGTAAATGTGGTTAAAAGAGACAGCATGGGATCAGAAAACCAGGAACTGAAAACATATACAACGATCAATAATGCCCAGTTGACCATTGATATAACATCACTCGACATACTCAATCTTAAACCTGATCCTGAACAGTATAAGGAACTTCTGAAATATCTTGAATCTGAAGATTTTTTTCACACCGAGAAATTCCCCGATGCGTTGTTTGAACTGATCTCCATCAGGGAAATCGAAAAGGATTCCACAGAAAGGATAAATGATGAATTTACGATCATTGACCCGACCCATCTGATCAGGGGAAACCTGACCATGAAAGGAATCACAAAAAGCATAGAATTCCCGGCCCGGGTCGATATGAGAAATCGTAAACTCGAAGCATCGGCAAAATTCAATATCGACCGAACCGTATGGAACATAAATTATATGGATGAAACGGATCTTGTGGCCAGGACCAAGGATGGCCTGATCGATCATATCGTGAATGTCGGATTTGAAATTCTTGCTTATTCGCAGGAACCCTGAACCAAACATTTTATTCTTTGAAGCGGAATAAGAAAAATTTTCCTGTCATGGATCAGGACCTTTTTAATGAAAAACTGATCCACTGGCTTTATTTTCATGATCATTTTTCCCTGTTCAACGGGAATGATTATTCCTTGCCCTTTGGGCCATTCAAAACCTTTGCAGCGGCCGGCGCGATCGAGGTTTTCCGGACTTTCCGCAAGGAGCCATTCAGGGAGTTAATGGAATTTTATCAGCAGCATCATGACTGGCTCATCGGGCGATTCAATTACGACCTGAAGAATCATGTCGAAAAACTGAGCAGTGATCATGTTGACCGGGTTAATTCGCCCGACCTGTACTTTTTTGTCCCCGAAACTTTGATATTTATACTGGACGGCCAGGTTGAAGTCCATTCGGCCATCGATCCTGAAAAAATCTGGAACGAAATCAGTCATATACGCATACAAAAAAGAGAAAATCGTACCGGACCTGTTTTTTGTGATACTACCGGAGCCGAATACCTGTCAAAGGTTGCTCGCATAAAGGAACAGATCCTGGAAGGTGATTTTTATGAACTGAATTATTGTCTGGAATATTATTGTGAAAATGTCCGGATCCATCCTCCTGAGATTTATCACCGCTTGAACAGGATCTCACCCATGCCCATGTCCGTTTTCCAGGGACTTTCTGATCATTACATCATGTCGGCCTCGCCCGAAAGGTTTCTGAAGAAATCGGGAAGAAAACTGATCGCCCAACCCATCAAGGGTACGATCCGCCGCGATCCCGATCCTGTGGCCGATGAGATCCTGAAAAATAAACTAAGGAACAGTGAAAAGGAGATCGCTGAAAATATGATGATCGTCGACCTGATGAGAAATGATCTCGGGAAAAGTGCAGTGCCTGGTTCGGTTGAGGTCCCCGAGCTATTCGGGATCTATACGTTCAGCCATTTACACCAGATGATCTCAACCATCACATGCCGCTTACAGCCGGAGGTACATCCGGTTCAAGCCATCCGGAATGCCTTTCCCATGGGAAGTATGACAGGCGCACCCAAGATCCGGGCCATGCAGGAAATAGAAAAATATGAATCCAGCAAAAGAGGTTCGTTCAGCGGTGCGGCAGGTTATTTTTCCCCGGATGAAAATTTTGATTTTAATGTCCTGATAAGAAGTATTTTTTATAATAAAAGCACAGGTTCTTTAAAATTCAATGTGGGGAGTGCCATTACCCATGATGCCCGGGGGCAGGAAGAATATGCGGAATGCCAGCTCAAGGCCAAAGCCATTATGGAAGTACTGACACCCGCGTAAATGGATCATTTTAAAATTTCATTTATCCTGGCATGACTGACAAATTGACATAGAGTTTAGTATCTTTGCCTTTTAAAACTGGTGGTGATTCGATGGAAAACCTGATCAGGGAAATAAGTATCATTGGGAAGCAGGATCCCGGAAAAGAGAAGATTGGTGTGGGCCGTAAACTTTATATTGAAAGTTATGGTTGCCAGATGAATTTTTCCGACAGCGAAATCGTATCCTCGATCATGCAGAAAGAGGGATTTCATCCTGCCACTGTCTTTGAGGACGCTGACCTGATCTTTATCAACACATGTTCCATCAGGGAAAAGGCGGAAACAACCGTACGCAGAAGATTGGCCCAGTTCAATGCCTTAAAACGAAAAAAACCTGGCCTTCTCATCGGCGTCCTGGGATGTATGGCGGAAAGGTTAAAAACCAGACTGCTGGAGGAGGAAAAGATCGTTGACCTTGTCGTAGGACCGGATGCATACCGGGATCTTCCAAAACTTGTCCGGACGGTTGATGAAGGACAAAAAGCCGTAAATACTTTTCTGTCCAGGGAAGAAACCTATGCGGATATCAGCCCCGTAAGGCTCAATTCAAATGGAATTACTGCTTTTATCTCGATCATGAGAGGTTGTGACAACATGTGTTCATTTTGTGTTGTACCCTATACCAGGGGCAGGGAAAGAAGCCGGGATCCTTACACCATTGTGGAAGAGGCAAGTGCCCTTTTCCACCAGGGCTATCGAGAAGTGACACTGCTGGGCCAGAATGTGGATTCCTATAAATGGTCCTTCTCGGAAAACAATAAAGCCAGGCTGGAGAATCAGGAGCACGGGGAAATTTATCACTTTTCCGACCTTCTGAAAATGGTTGCAGGGATCCATCCGGGTTTACGCATCAGGTTCTCCACATCCCATCCAAAGGATATCACCGATGAAGTCCTTCATACCATAAAATCCCATGAAAATATCTGCGATTATATACACCTGCCTGCACAAAGCGGGAATTCGCGGATCCTCGAACTCATGAACCGCACCTATTCCAGGGAATGGTATATGGAAAGGATCAGGGCCATCAGGGAAATCCTGGGAAAGGATTGCGGTATTTCCTCGGATTGGATCACAGGCTTCTGCACGGAAACAGAGGAGGAACATCAGGATACGTTAAGCCTGATGGAATCCGTTAAATTCGATTTCAGTTATATGTTTGCCTATTCGGAACGGCCAGGTACGCCGGCGGCCAGAAAACTGGCGGATGATGTACCCGGAAAGGTGAAAAAAAGAAGATTACAGGAAATTATAATTGCACAGAAAAAACACTCCCTGGAACGGAACCTCCTGGATGTGAATAAATACCATAAGGTCCTGATCGAAGGATTTTCCAAAAGATCGGATGAACATCTGCAGGGAAGGAACGCCGCGAATAAGGTAGTGGTTTTCCCTGCTGAAAAATATAAAAAAGGACAATATGTCAATGTGTTCGTCGACAGATGTACAGGAGGGACCTTACTGGGAACAGTTTCAGAAGTATTATCATAACCAATTAAAGTGACAGACGAAGATATTCTAAGCATAAAACAACGGTTTGGTATTAATGGCAATTCCCCGCTGCTCAATAACGCCATCAGGGTAGCCCTGCAGGTTGCACCCACCGATATGACTGTGCTGATCACCGGGGAAAGCGGGACCGGGAAAGAATCGTTCAGTAAAATTATTCATCAGTTGAGTCACCGGAAACATGGGCAGTTTATTGCGATCAATTGCGGAGCAATCCCCGAGGGGACCATTGACTCGGAGCTTTTCGGGCATGAAAAAGGGTCTTTCACAGGGGCTTATGAAGCCAGAAAGGGATATTTTGAAGTGACCCATGGAGGCACCTTATTCCTGGATGAAATCGGTGAAATGCCTTTAAGCACCCAGGCCAGGTTGTTGCGGGTACTGGAATACGGCGAATTTATAAAAGTGGGATCTTCAAAGGTACAGAAGGCGGATGTAAGGGTGTTGGCTGCCACCAACTCGAACCTCAGACAAGCGGTTGATGAAAATAAATTCAGGGAAGACCTTTATTACCGGCTCAACACAGTCCCGATCTTTGTCCCCCCCCTGAGGGAACGTGGAGAGGATATTATTCTGCTCTTCAGGAAATTTGCCGCTGATTTTTCGGAAAAATACCGCACAAAACCACTTACACTGACAGAGGATGCAAAAAATGTATTGTTGAAATTCAGGTTTCCCGGAAATATCAGGCAGCTGAAAAACCTTGTGGAACAGATATCAATCCTCGAAAGCAACAAGGAACTAACCTCTGATATCATCCTCAAATATCTTCCGCAGGAAAACAACCTGATACCGGCCCTTTACCGCGGGAAACATGATGACGGGATTTCTGACAGGGACTTGCTTTATAAGATCCTGTTTGAAATGAGAAGGGATGTTACGGAATTAAAAAAGCTGGTACATGGCATTATCAAGGATGAGAGAATTGACCGGAAGGTATTGAAGGAGCATGAAGAACTATTCGGGAACCTTGAAGATGAAGAGTTGACGGAAGAAATCACTGAACCAAAAACCTATATCATCAATCCGGCCAGGTTGAGAAAAAGCGAATATGATTATGTGAATATTGAAGAAATTCCCCAGGATGCCGAAGAGGAAGAATCACTTTCACTCGAGGACAAGGAGAAAGAGCTGATCATTAAGGCCCTGAGAAAAAATAACAACAAAAGGAAATACGCCGCAAAGGTGCTGGGAATTTCGGAAAGAACACTTTACAGGAAGATCAAACAATATGAGATCGAGGAATAAATTTATTTTAATAACTGTCGTTATATCATCAGTATGGATGGCAGGGTGCGGGATCTATTCATTTACCGGCGCGAATATTTCCCCGGATGTTAGAACAATATCCATTGATTTTTTCTATAATGAAGCCGGAGACGGGCCGCCGGACCTGAGCCAGCAGTTTACGGAAGGCCTGAAGGATTATTTTCAGAACAATACGAACCTGGCATTTGACAATACAGGAAATGGGGATCTGCAATTCAGCGGCAACATTAACCGGTTTAACTATAATCCAATGGCCCCAAGGGCATCGGGAGATCAAAATCAGCCGGATAATGCCGGACTTATGCGCCTTACCATTGGCATCAGTGTTCAATACATCAATACCAAGGATGATACATTTGATTTTGATCAGCAATTTTCATTTTACGCCGATTTTGATCCGAATACAAATTCCATTTCTTCCGTCGAACCGGCACTCATCGAGGAAATCCTGGAGCAGCTTTATGTCGATGTTTTTAATGCTTCAGTAGCAAATTGGTGAGAAATTTATTAATATGTATGCTCATTTTAAACTAGCGAAATTTTGGATAGTAAAAGGATCATTGAATTAATCAAATTCCCCGCAAGCCACACCCCTAAGGAACAGGAGGAGCTTCAATTTTTATGCGAGCAATATCCGTATAGTGCCTTACTAAAGATCATCAATGCAAAGATAGTTTCGCTCAACCATACTGCCGGTCCCAATAAATTCATCACCTCCGCCGCCATTGCCACGGTTGACAGGATCAATCTTAAAAATTTTATGCAAGCGGGGGATTGGGAGGTTTCAACCATCATTCCTGACCAGGAGAAAAGAATCGATCCCCATGAAGAAATTCAACGGGAAGTGACGGCTGATGACCCTGAATCCATGCCGGAAAATAAGATAACAACCACCCCGGTCCAGGTATCCGGATGGGAGGAAGATACAGCTGAAAAAACCGCCCCCGGACAACCGGAAGAAAAGGAGACGGAAATCCCCATTGAAAATGCAACGGAAATCAATGTGGAAACAGAAACGGAAACCCCGGAAGAAAAGGAAACAGATACTGCCATAGATAAGGAAACGGAATTCACTATACAACAGGAAACGGAAACCCCTGCTGACAGGGAGCCGGAATCCCCGGAAATAAAATCCGGATCTGCCGGGGTTTATACCGGTGAGGCTATGGAAAAAGAAGAGGAAAAGGAAGATCAGGATGAAGCGGGAATTTCAAAGGAAGAAAAAGCACCTAAACCCGCCGGAAAGGCTGGAAAAAGTGAGATGACACCGGAAAAGCCGGCCACCGGAATCAAGATCCCTGCAAAACCGGATAAGCCTGATAAAAAAGGGAAGAAACAAAAAGGGCAGGTCGATCTTACCGATAATAAATTTGAACCCCTGTCTCCGGTAAGCACTGAAAATGAATCCGGGGAAATCCTTAAAAAAGATGCGCCCATTCCTGATCCGCTGACATCCGATCTTTTGAAAAACATCCAGGAATACAGGAAAAACCGTGATTTTTTTGAAAAAATGTTGAATGAAGATGATCAGGACAAGGTGACCGGGAAACCGGAAAATCCTGAGGATCATCTTAAACAGAAGGCCGGGAAAAAAGCAGGGAAAAAGGCAGAAAAAACCATCAAAAAGGATAAAAATAAAAAATCCGATCCTGAAGATCCCGAGTTAAAAAAAAACGCTAAACGTTCCGGACAGAAATCCAGGGAAATAGAACGCAGTACTGGCGGAAAGGAAAAACATTCCCCTGAAGATGGTCACGGAGCGGATCCGGTGAAACCTGAAGCGGATAAATCACAGCCAGAAGAAGCCGGTAAGGAAAACAGGGGGGAATTGCCCGGTGAAAGAAATCACCTCATCCTCCCCACGGAAATCCCGGATGAAGATCTTATTGCAAAAGAAACGGAGGAGCAAAAATTGGAAGTATACGAGGTTTACGAAGAAGAAGATCCCATGGTCATCAAAGCCTACCTCGAAAAAATCTCGAAGGAGCACCCTGAGCCACCGGTTCCCAAAAAAATGATAAAGGAGGAACAGGTAAGGATCATCGAGAACTTCATCAGGACAGAACCCAGGATCAAAAATGTAAAAACGCCTAAAACGCTGAGGGAACGGGAAGATCTCAGTCTTCCCAGCGTAAAATTCAAGGATGATATCATATCGGAAAACCTGGCAAACATCATGAAGAGCCAGGGCAAGACGGAACAGGCCATAGACATTTACAAAAAATTAATTTGGAAGTTTCCGCAAAAAAAGACTTACTTTGCATCTCAGATTGAAGAATTGAAGAAGAAATCAGGAAATTAAAATGCTCGCATTAGTTATTACCCTCATTGCTGTTACTGCTGTTCTGCTGGTTCTGGTTGTTCTGGCTCAGAATTCAAAAGGTGGTGGACTTTCAAGCCAGTTCGGTGGTTCAGGATCATCACAATTAATGGGAGTGAAACGGACTACCGATCTCATGGAAAAGATCACCTGGGGACTTGCCATCGTGCTCGTTATCCTTACTTTATCGACCAACCTCATTATCCAGGAACCGGTCAGCGAAGGATTCACAAGTCCGAATGTTGAAAGGGCACAGGATAGAACGGTTCTTCCCTCTCTCGATCCAAATCTTGAAGATTCAAACAATGAACTTCTTGAAATGGATACGACCGGTAATTAATCCCTTACGCTGTTATATTCACCGTTCTCACCAATAACCTCTTGGCGATGGGCAGGAGTGTTTCATTGAGCGGGAAGGCGAATTTCGCATTGACCAGGTAGGTCGCGGGATTTGGCAGTTCCCTGTGTTTCCTGATCAGCGTCATTTTGATGTCCTCATAGGTTGAAATGATACTTTTTTCAAACTGGTCGATCAGGGTCGTGTGTACGCCCCTGTATTTTTCTTCAGGGCCTTCGAATATGGTTATCTGGTACCTGTAGACATTGACATCATTTTTCTGCTTTTCATTGATCAGCATATACCCCTCTTTTTTATAAAGCGATGAAATCCCGATCGGGACCAGGTCAACATTCTCCTCCACGAATTCATAAATTTCGCGGCCTTCCCGGAGGACCCCCTCGATTTCTTCAATCGCGAACAGAACGATTTCTTCAATTTCCCTCATGACATCATTGTCCTTAATGATCTTTTCATAGCTTAATTTCAGTTTTTCGAAATCGGCTTCCTTGATCACCTTCGGAAATTTTTCATAAATGATCTTTTTATTTTCCTGGATATTCATGAGATTTTTATAGTGATAAACCAGGTCAGCTAAAAACGGATATAATTTCGTGGTCCTGAAATTTTGTCGTACATCCTTTAAATATGCCAATAATACATATTTTTTGAACTCGAAATCAATCAGTCCATCAGTAAGCCAGTCATTATTAAGTTCTGTCATTCTTTACCAAATTATATTGCATATATAATATAGAACGCAATATATAATAAACATAATTAATCTAATCAAGATATTTTTTTTAATTACTTTCCGGACAGGACGGCGGTGAAAGGTGAAAAAATGTCAGTGTTTGACGCGAAAAACCGCCAAAAATCATTTTGGCACGGGAAATGTACAGAGGGACATTGAACATTTTTATTGATTAATCAAACCAAATTATTAAAACGATATGTCAAAAGTAAACATCAAACCACTCGCAGATAGAGTTCTGGTAGAACCTTCTCAGGCTGAAGAAAAAACCACTAGCGGAATTATCATTCCGGATACTGCCAAGGAAAAACCTCAGCAGGGATCTGTCATTGCCGTTGGTACAGGTAAAAAGGACGAACCATTGACGGTAAAAGTGGGAGATACCATCCTTTACGGAAAATACGCCGGAACGGAGGTCTCCATCGATGGAAATGAATACCTGATCATGAGAGAGTCTGACATTTTTGCAATTATCTAATCGTAAACATAAATAGAATTAATCATGGCTAAACAAATCTTTTTTGATACAGAGGCAAGAGACAAACTGAAAAAAGGAATTGATACCATTTCCGAGGCTGTAAGAGTTACGCTCGGTCCCAAGGGAAGGAATGTTATTCTTGATAAGAAATTTGGTGCTCCTTCTGTAACCAAGGACGGAGTAACTGTTGCCAAGGAAATCGAGCTGAAGGATCCCATTGAAAACATGGGTGCTCAGCTTGTAAAGGAAGTTGCATCCAAGACAGCGGATGACGCAGGTGACGGAACCACCACCGCTACTGTATTAGCTCAGGCCATATTCACCCATGGCATAAAGAACGTTGCCGCAGGAGCCAATCCCATGGATCTCAAAAGGGGGATTGACAAGGCGGTACTGGCAGTCGTTGCCGATCTGCGGAAACAATCCAAATCCATCAAGGATTCAAGTGAAATTTCCCAGGTAGGAACAATTTCCGCCAACAATGATCCGGAGGTTGGACGGATGATCTCCGAAGCCATGGAAAAAGTCGGCAAGGATGGCGTGATCACCGTGGAAGAGGCAAAAGGGACGGAAACAGAAGTAAAAACTGTTGAAGGGATGCAATTTGACAGGGGATATCTTTCTCCCTATTTTGTAACGGATCCTGAAAAAATGGAGGTTGAACTTGAGAATCCCTATATCCTGATCTACGATAAAAAAATATCGACGATGAAGGAATTGCTTCCGATCCTGGAATCAGCTGCCCAGACCGGCAAACCTTTATTGATCATTTCCGAAGATGTTGACGGAGAGGCCCTGGCCACCCTGGTGGTGAATAAGATCAGGGGTTCCCTGAAGATCGCGGCGGTAAAAGCTCCGGGATTCGGTGACCGCAGGAAAGCCATGCTTGAAGATATCGCCATCCTGACAGGTGGAACAGTGATTTCTGAAGAAAGAGGCTTTAAGCTGGAAAATGCAACCATTGACTACCTGGGTTCGGCTGAAAAAATAAATATTGACAAAGACAATACGACCATCGTCAATGGCGCCGGTAAAAAACAGGAAATAACCGGAAGGATAAACCAGATCAAATCCCAGATCGAAACCACAACTTCCGATTATGACAGGGAAAAACTCCAGGAAAGACTGGCAAAAATTTCAGGAGGTGTAGCCATCCTCTATATCGGTGCAGCCACCGAAGTGGCCATGAAGGAAAAGAAAGACCTGGTGGAAGATGCACTTCATGCAACCCGCGCAGCTGTACAGGAAGGTGTGGTTGCCGGAGGAGGCGTAGCCTTCATCAGGGCCATAGATGCCCTCGATAAAGTTGAGGTCGCCAATGAAGATCAGGCTACCGGAGTGAATATCGTGAGGTTATCACTTGAATCTCCCCTCAGGATAATCGTTGAAAATGCAGGTGGAGAGGGAAGTGTGATCCTCCAGAAGATCAAGGAGGGTAAGGGTGACTTCGGGTTCAATGCCCAGACCGGAGTCTACGAAAAACTGTTCGCTGCCGGGGTAATCGATCCCACCAAGGTTACCAGGCTTGCGCTTGAAAACGCTGCTTCCATTGCCTCACTGTTGCTGACAACCGAATGTGTTATCGCCGATGAACATGAGGATGATAAAGCACCCGCAGGACCTCCAATGGGAGG